>DASQDN010000368.1:0-6189 GCA_035634155.1 Bryobacteraceae bacterium
GAGCGCCCAGATCCCCGGAGAGCACTTTGACCAGCCCCGAAACCGAACCGGCGAATCCAAGCAAAGCGACCAGCACAGCGCCATGCATGGCATGCTTGCGCTTGCCGGGATCCCGGGCGATCACTCCCAGGATCAGCAGAAGGAGGCCGAATGCGCCGGGGATCAGCGCCGTTAGACTGACCATGCCGCTGCCGAAATAGCTCGCGATGCCGAGCACGATCAAAACCACACCGAATGTGACCGCTATGTTTGACATGAGCTCCTTCTCCCTCTACTGCACGCTGTCGGAATCACTTTCGTTCAGCAGGCCGGCGAGCGGTGTGCCGTCCGGCGCGATGCTGCGCTCGGCAATGAACTTAAACAACTCGACTGCGCCGCGTCCGGTGACGGAGACGCGCGACCCGTCGGCTAGCCCGAGTGAGATGCCTTTGTCCCGCGCTTCCAGGACAACGATGTGGTGAAGGTTCACGAAGCGCTTGCCGCCTTCGTCGTCCATCAACGCTACGAACGTCGGATGATCCATCATCTTGTTCTTATCCTTAGACCCAGACTTTCTCCACGGGAACTCCACGCTTGCATAACTCACAAGACTCTTCGCCGGTGTAATAGTGTCCATCCAGGCGCGCCAGGTAGTACAGAGGCAGCGGGTCGAAGCTAGGCGTTTTCGGGTTCGGCTGATAGATCATGACGCCGAGGCCCACTACTTCCGCTCCGGCATCTTCCGCCAACTGCTTCAACTGGGTGAGCTTCTTTCCCGTCCGAAGGATGTCGTCGACCAGCAGCACCTTTTCGCCCTTGTGCGATTCCATGTATTGCCGGAAGCGGAGCGGTTGATCCGGCACTTCGCGTTCGGCCCAGTAGACCTGGCGCGCCCGTAGGGCTTCGCACACTCCGTATGCCACCGGAAGGCCGCCGGTCGCCGGAGCGACTACCGACAGTTCCGGGATCATCGCCCGGAGTTCGGAATTGGCGCGGAGTTTGCGGCTGAGACCCACGCTTAGAACCTTGGCGTGCTGGTAGTAACGCATGGCTAACGCCACTTGCAGGTATTCTTCCGAATGCAGCCCGTTGGGATACGCGAAATGCCCGCGGCGCAACGCGCCGGTCTCGCGCAGCAGTTCCACTACCTCGTCATGGGTCGGGATCAGTTCCAATCTAGTGCGCTCCTTTTCCGAGCAAGACCTGCGGGATGGTCCGCAGGATGATATGCCAATCGAGCGCCAGCGACCAGCGATCGATGTACTGCATGTCCAGCTTCATCCACGTGTCAAAATCGAGCTCGTCGCGCCCGCTGATGGCCCACAGGCACGTGAGGCCCGGCCGCATTCGCAGCCGGCGGCGCTGCCATCGCTTATATTTTTCCACTTCCTCAGGAATCGCCGGACGCGGGCCGACCAGGGACATTTCCCCGCGGAGCACATTCCACAACTGCGGCCATTCGTCGACGCTGAATTTTCGCATGTAGCGGCCAATGGGAGTGAGGCGCGGGTCGTCGGGGATTTTGAATGCGGTTTCCTTGCGGTTGAGATGCTCCAATTCGGCGCGGCGGGTTTCGGCGTCGACGCACATGGACCGGAACTTAAAGCACACGAAGCGACGCCCGTTCAGGCCGCACCGGATCTGGCGGAAGATCGCCGGACCGGGCGAGGTGATGCGGACCAACAGCGCCACCACTGCCATGAATGGAAGCAGAACGATCAAGGACGCCCCTGCCAGCACAATGTCGATGAGGCGCTTCATCATCAACCGGATCTCGTCATCGGGCGCCGCGGCGAAGGTCAAGAGAGGGGCAGGTCCGATGCGGTCCAGGTATACATCGCTGTTCACGTGAGGGAAAAAATCCACCGACACGTGCGTGCGTACGCCTTCTTCGTCGCAGAGCAGGAACGTGTCTTCGAGTTCGGCGAGACGGCGGCTGTCCACGGCAAAGATGATTTCATCAATGATCTGGCGCTGCAGCAGTTCAGACAGACGCGATAACGGGTGGACTATGTACTGCTTCGTTAACTGGACAAACTCGGGTGCAGGTGACGCATCATCGGCAATGAAGCCAGCCAGCCGAATGCCGTAAGGCTCAGACCGCTCCAGCAACTGTGCGATGCGCATGGCGCTGTCGCCCAAGCCGACCACCATCACATAGTGAGGAGCGCCAAACTCACGACGAATGAGCCCGACCAAGGTTGAAGCTCGCCAGCGGAAGAGGCACAGAAAGAACCAGCTATAGAACCCGAATAGCAGCAGGAAGGCTCGGCTAAGGTCCAGGCGCAGAAGGAACTGAAACAAGATGAGGACGATGCCGCCGAGTACGCTTTGCCGGAAAGTATCGCGAACAACGACCGACAGGTGCGCCGAATCAAGGCGATCGTATAGTTCGAGCCAGTAACCGATCAACATCCACGTGAGGATGGCGGCGCCGAGTAACAAAGCCTTGGTTTGAACGGTGAGAAAGAAATTTGGACCCAGGGGCAGAAACAAGCGCGTCTGGTAGGCGGCTTCAAAAGCGAGGGCCGTCAGCATTGCGTCCGATAGCCCAAACAACAGGCGCGCTTTCCTGTGATGCCGGCTAAACACTTACCGTGGAACAGAATATCACGCGAGGGTAAGTGCGCTTTCTACGTTGCAGGCGCATGTTCGGTGATAGTCTGAAAGCAAACACTCCTATCAAAAGGGAGCTACATGGACCTGGACGTCGTGCTGTTATCGCGAGTGCAGTTCGCGCTCACGATCATGTTCCATTACCTGTTTCCGCCGTTGACAATTGGTATGGGCGTGGTTCTGGTGTACCTGGAGGCGATGTACCTCCGGACGAAGGAACCGATTTACGAGACTGCCGCGAAGTTTTGGACCTCGCTGTTTGCGGTTTCGTTTGCCATGGGTGTCGCTACAGGCATCGTCATGGAATTTCAGTTCGGCACGAACTGGGCGCCGTATTCACGGTTTGTCGGGGATGTGTTCGGCTCGGCGCTAGCGGCAGAAGGCATCTTTGCTTTTTTTCTCGAATCGGGCTTTTTGGCTGTGTTGGTGTTCGGATGGGATCGGGTGACGCCGCGGTTCCACTTCCTGGCCACATCGCTGGTGGCGCTGGGATCCATGTTCTCGGCTGTGTGGATCATCGTTGCCAACAGTTGGCAGCAAACGCCTGCCGGTCACAAGATTGTATCCGCGGTGCGGAATGGGCTTCCTGTGACGCGCGCGGAGACTGCCGATTTCTGGGGCGTCGTCTTCAATCCGTCCACCGTCAACCGGCTGACGCATACGCTGGTCGGGGCTTTCGTGCTCGGCTCATTTTTCATCATGAGTATCTCGGCGTGGTATCTGCTGAAGCACAAGCATGAGGATTTCGCGCGGCGATCGTTCTCCGGAGCGCTGATCTTTGCCACGATTGCGAGCCTGTCGGCTTTGGTCAGCGGGCATTCCAATGCGCAGATGGTTGCGCGGCATCAGCCCGCGAAGCTTGCCGCGATGGAGGGTCACTTCACCACGGGCCCTGGCGACCTTACCCTCATCGGGATCCCCGATACCGAGCAGCGCCAGATGAAGATGCATGTGTCGGTTCCCGGCATGCTGTCCTTCCTTGCGCACAACGATCCAAAGGCTATTGTGATCGGGCTCGATAAGATCCCCCGCGAATATTGGCCGCCGGTCGCGCTGACCTTCTGGAGTTTCCACATCATGGTCGGGTTAGGGATGTACTTCATCGGACTCACGTTGTTTGCGTCCTTTCTGCGCTGGCGGGGGAAGTTGTTTAGTAAGCGGTGGCTGCTGTGGGTTTTCGTGATTTCGGTCCTGGGCCCGTTCGTCGCCAATGAGGTCGGATGGGCGGCGGCGGAGGTCGGACGTCAACCGTGGATTGTGCATCCCAGGGTAATCACGGACCGCGCTGGAGCGCCGCTGCTCGACGCGGCTGGAATGGTGCAATACAACCTGCAGGAAGGGCTGATGACGCGCAATGCCGTATCGGAAGCAGTGAGCGGGGGGCAGGTCATGGGCTCTATCGTGATGTTCAGTTCGATTTACGGACTGCTCTTCTGGATCTGGCTGTATGTGCTGAATGACAAGATTCAGAAAGGGCCGAAGCCGGTAGTCATCGGGCAGCCGGGGCCGTACGGATGGCTGACATCCTCGGCCGCGCGCACGCTGCACGAAGGCAGCATGTCGGAAGCTAAGGATCTCCGGCCGGAGGAGGGACGCTAGCCATGGACCTTCATGTGATTTGGTTCTTTCTGCTCGGGATCCTGCTGGCTGGGTATGCCGTGCTGGATGGATTCGACTTCGGTGTTGGCATTCTCCACCCGCTGGCGAGGACGGATCATGAGCGGCGGCTGTTTCTGAACTCGATCGGGCCGATCTGGGATGGCAACGAAGTCTGGCTGATCGTGTTCGGCGGCGCGCTGTTCGCGGCGTTCCCTTACGCTTACGCCACAGTGTTCTCGGGCTTCTACACGGCCTTTATGCTGCTGCTGTTCGCGTTGATCTTCCGTGCGGTTTCGATTGAGTTTCGCAGCAAGATGAAGTCAGCGGGCTGGCGTCGAGCGTGGGACACCGGGTTCTTTTTGTCGAGCCTGACGGCGAGTCTGCTGTTCGGTGTCGCTGTTGGGAATGGCATGGTGGGTATTCAGATCGATCAGCGGGGTGTGTTCACCGGCAGCTTCTTCGACCTGCTGAATCCTTACGCTCTGGTTGCGGGACTGGTTACCGTCGCGATGTTCGCTATGCATGGGGCGCTGTATCTTTTCCTGAAGCTTCCCGATGGCGAGGCGCGGGATCGTGTGAAGGGCTGGATGTGGCATACCTGGGGCGTGTTCCTGGTGCTGTATATTCTCGGCACGATGTACACGCTGGTGGCGATCCCGCGCGCGACCGCGAACTTCAAGCATTACCCCTGGAGTGTTTTGATTGTCGTGCTGAATGTGCTGGCCGTGGCGAATATCCCGCGGGCAGTTTATCGGAATCGTCCCATTGAGGCGTTTCTGTCCTCGACGGTGACGATTCTGTGCCTGGTCGCACTGTTCGGTTTGGCTTTGTTTCCCAATCTGGTTGCGTCCAGCATCGATCCGGCGAATACGTTGACGGTATATAACGCTGCATCGAGTGAGGGGACTCTGTGGACGATGTTCATCATCGTGCTTATCGGATTGCCTTTCGTGGTGGCTTATACGGCTGCTGTGTATTGGACGTTCCGCGGCCGGGTAGAGCTCGGGGAGCATAGTTATTAGGCGGCATCGGGCCGTCGAAAGCACGCCGTCCTACACTCTACGAGCCAAGACGTTACGCACGAACACGGAGCAGGATGAGTTTCGCAGCTTCCTTGCTGAATACCCCGAGGCAGGAGACGTCGTTCCCGGCTTCGCAGGATTACGCAAGCTGCGCTGGACACAATAGCGGCGGCAACAAAGGCAAACGCGGTGGGACCAGGGTCGTGTACTTCCACGCCCTATCCCTGACCGATGCCGACCGCAAGCAACTCAAAGAAGCAGTTGCGGAGCTCAAAGAAGCGGTCGCGAACACCCGGAGAGCAGACGAGCAGATTGGGAAGCGAATTGGTGAAAGGGCTCCGGCAGGCCGCGGCCCACTTTCGGAGTGAAACGACGCTCCGCACTTACGAATACAGAATTCCCGAACATATGGATGCTCGAAGAATTCGCGAAAAGAGCGGGCTTTCGCAGGGAGGGTTTGCGGCGCGCTATGCTCTGAATCCACGCACGCTCGAAGAGTGGGAGCAAGGGCGATCAGAACCGGACCTGGCGACACGCGCCTATCTGACTGTTATTGATCGAAATGCAAAAGCTAAATACGCGGTTTCGGCCCGGTCTGCATCTGATTAGATGGGCCGGGCGGAAACGTGCGGCTAAATGGGACCTGTAGAACCCCTTCTGTTCCTGGAACAATGACCTTATGAAACGGCAGTTTGCCGCGATAGTTTGGCATGAGGGCGACGGGTGCGTGTCGCAATGCCTTCAGGTTGATATCGCCAGCCAGGGGCAGACCGAGGACGAGGCGCTCGCGAATTTGCGAGAGCCCGTCGAGTTGCATTTCGAGCAACCACGAGCAACGTGCCCTCCCGCAGTCGGGACCATAGAGGTGGAGATTGGGGCGGCCTAATCCGTTTCCCTCTCGCGAGATCAAGCGGCGTCTGGAACGGTTGGGATTTGCGGAACATAGCCGGAAGGCGAGTCACGTTGAATTCGT
>DASQDN010000369.1:0-5461 GCA_035634155.1 Bryobacteraceae bacterium
ACTCGAGATCCTTCAGCAATTCTTCATTGGAAAGGGTGTAATCGGCTACGTCCACTGTCCAAATCGTGGCGGTCTTTTTGCCCTTGTCCCACTTGATTTTGCCCATCGTGCCCTGTTTCAAATCCGCCTTGCGGCTTGTGACGACGGTAACGGTCCAATCCTGCAGATTCAAGCGCTTCTGCCAGACGGCGAGCTTTTCCGCGATAAATGTCGAGGCGATCTGCCGCTTGTCGTCGATGCTGCTGGTTTCAGCGCGAAGTGGCGAAGCTGCCAGACTGGCTAGCAGGAGGGCGGCGGCGAGATGGAATCCGTGACGCATGAGACTGTTCTCCAAACGGCGTTGCAGAACGACGGAGTCCGCACCATGAGTCTAAGCGGGGGTATGCGCCAGGGTCCAATCGAAAGGTTCGATATAGCCCATAAGTTTCGCTTTTGAGCCGTAAGCTGTACGTATACAGAGATTTGGGTCGATTCCTAGCGGTTATCAAGGTACCGTTGCATGGGTTTGTTAACGTCTTATAATCAGGAAAGAGGAAGGGATATGACACTCGCACACAAGACCCTAGTCGCTCTTGCGGTATGCTCCGTCGCCTCGTTTGCGGAGCCGAATCGCGACACGGCGGATCAGCGTTTCCGGGCGAAATACGGGCGCAGCACTCCCGCGGTGGAAGCTCAGGAAACAGCCGAGAAGGCGAGCACGGCTTATCGAGATGCCACGCCGCCGTCGGATAAGATTGCCCCGAATCGATGGGCCGAGCAGCGGCATCAGGTGAAATTCGGCCGTCCTACTCCCGCCGAGGAGAAGCGACTCGAGGCCGAGCGGTCGAACACCGCCTATCGCGAAGTGACCACGCCTCCCGCCGACCGCTGGCAGGAAGGCTACATGGGCGCCAAATACGGTCGGACAGCGCCGAAGAAGTAGTAAGGCGCTATCCGCCCCAATTCATCGCGAGATTCACAAACGTGCGGACGGGCACACCCGACGGGCCTTTGGCCATATAGGGTTTGCCCTCCTCAAGCCAAGCTGTACCCGCGATGTCCAGGTGAACCCACGGTTTACCTTCGACGAACTCCTCCAAGAACTTAGCCGCTGTGATAGCCCCGCCCCACCGGCCGCCGATGTTAGGTAGGTCGGCGTACGCGCTCTTAAGATATTCCTTGTACTCCTCATCGAGGGGCATGTGCCACATGCTCTCGCCGGCGGCCTTGCCTGCCGTCATCACCCTACCGAGGAACTCCTCATTATTAGTAAACGCGCCTACATGTTGGTAGCCCAAAGCGACCACGATGGCTCCGGTCAGCGTGGCTGCGTCCACCAGATGCGTGCAACCGAGGCGGATGGCGTAAGTGATAGCATCGATGAGGATAAGTCGCCCCTCGGCGTCGGTGTTTAGAACCTCGACCGTCTTGCCGTTGAGTGTGGTTACGATGTCGCCGGGCCGCTGTGCCCGACCGCTGACCATGTTCTCGACCGTTGGAATCAGCGCGGTGATACGGACGGCGGGCTTGAGCTGCGCCAGCGCGCGCATCGCTCCGAGCACCGCCGCGCCACCGCCCATGTCGTACTTCATCTTCTCCATGCCATCGGCTGGCTTGATGGAGTAGCCCCCGGTGTCGAACGTGACGCCTTTCCCAACCAAAGCCAAATGGTCGTCGCCTGAAGCGTACTCCGGCGTATAGCGGAGGATGATGAGGGCCGGCGGATTGTCGCTTCCCTGCGCGACACCCAGCAGCGATCCCATCCCGAGCTGCCGCATCCGATCCTCATCCAGGATCTCGCAGTCGAGGCCGACCTCGGCCGCCATTTGCCGTGCACGCTCCGCCAGGACCAATGGAGTCAGGCGATTAGCGGGTTCGTTCTTCAATTCCCGAGCGAAGTTCTGGGACTCGGCCAGGATGCGCCCACGCGAAATGGCTTCGTCTGGTAGACTGCCGGCCGACCCCTCGGCGACACACACCGTGAATGACTGGAGGCGTTTGTCGCCCTTCTTGGGATCGGTCTTCATCTGGTCGGGTTCGAAGTCCCCGAGGATCGCGCCCTCCACGGCGGCTTGGGCGAACTCGGGATGCTCGAGCCAAAAATGTAAGTCGCGCAACGATTTACCTTTCAGGGTTCGGACGGCGGTCGCGACCGCCTTCCGCATCCCAGTGGCATCGAACCGATCGCGCTTCCCCGCGCCAGCGAGAGCGAGGCGCTTGGCCTTCATGCCCGAAGGTCGATGGAGAATGGCCGACTCTGCCGCCTTGCCCGTGAACTCGCCGGACGCGTAAAGCTCGCCTGCCCAGCCGTCCAGGACGGAGTCGACGACTGGCGGCGCCTCACCATCAAATCCGAGGACAATCAACGTTCCCGCCTCAATACCCGCAAAGGGGCCTTCTTGCACCTTTATTTCGATCATGATGGTCAGTAATCCCTACGCCGGTTCAATTCCTTCCGAGCTTCATCGTTCGCTTCGCGATCGCGTTCCGCCTGGCGCTTGTCATGCATCTTCTTGCCGCGGGCCACGGCGATCTCGCACTTGATCTTGCCGTTCTTCAGGTACAGCTTGGTGGGAACGAGCGCGAGCCCTTTCTCCTTGACCTTCCCGCGGAGTTTGTCGATCTCCGCGCGATGCAGCAGAAGCTTCCGCTTGCGGATCGGCTCGTGATTTTCGCGGTTGCCGTGCGAGTACTGGCTGATATGCGCGTTGAGCAGCCACGCCTCGTTGTCGAGGATGTCCGCATAGCTTTCCTTGAGCTGCACTTTGCCGGTCTTGGCCGCCTTCACTTCCGTCCCGCTGAGCGCAATTCCGGCTTCGTACTTCTCAAGCAGGTGGAAGTTGTGCCCGGCTTGACGGTTGTCGCTCAGGATGCGGTTTCCAGCGTCGTTTGGTGGCAAGTGTATTTGGACTCAACGAAGGCTCGGCCTGCTGCGTCAGTAAGAATATAGGCCGCAACATCCGGCAGCGTGTCTTCATGTGACGCTTTTCCGGAACTGTATGTTCAATGTTAACACAAGGCGTTTTGTCTCATAACATGTCTGTTTTGAGGATTTTAGCCGTTTTCTTAGCGGTAATGATGGCTGTTGGCCCGGTGGCGCAGCCCTTGCAAGCCAGGACGCGGAAAGGCGACAACCTGCTGAAGAAAGGCAGGGAGGCGGAAGTTCGCAAGCAGTGGGAAACCGCGCTCGATTTCTACGAGCAGGCAATGCTGGAAGACCCAGGTGACTCGGCGTATGTGATCGCCGCCAGGCGCGTCCGCTTTCAGGCAGGCATGGCGCGTGTCGACGCCGGCCAGACGCTGCGCTCAGCCGGCCAGTTGGAAGAAGCGCTCGTCGAATTCCAGAAAGCCTATGCGATCGACCCTACCAACGCCATGGCCGAGCAGGAGTACAAGCGCACCAAAGATATGATCGAGCGGGAAAAGAACCCGCAAGGTCGAGCGGCTACGACGCCCGAAGAACGCGGCATGACGCCGGCCGAACGCGCGCAGAAGGAAGCCGAAGAGAAGAGCGCGCGTATTATGGCCGCCCCGGAACTGAAGCCGCTCAACCCTCAGCTAAATGGTGGATTGACCATTCGAAACCAGCCGGTGCGCGTGCTTTACGAGACGGTCGGCAAACTCGCCGGCATCAACGTGATCTTCGACCCTGAGTATCAGGCGCCCCAGGGTCCGCGATCGAATTACACGATCGAGCTCGCAAACACCAGCCTGGAAGAAGCCCTCGACTATATCTCCATCCAAACCAAATCCTACTGGAAGCCGCTTTCCGCAAACGCCATCTTCGTCACGAACGACAACGTCACAAAGCGTCGCGACTACGAGGACTACGTGGTGAAGGTGTTCTATATCAAGAACGCCACCACCGTACAGGAGCTGACTGAAATTTCCACCACGGTCCGTTCGGTCGCCGAAATCCGTCGCGCATTCACCTACAATGCGCAGAACGCGATCCTGATTCGAGGCACTGCCGACCAGGTGGCGCTCGCCGAGAAGCTGATTCAGGACCTGGACAAGCCCCGGGCCGAAGTGGTCGTCGATGTGATTGTAATGGAAGCCAATCGCGGGCGTGTCCGCGATCTGGCCGCAACCCTGACCACCGGCGGCAAACCGGAACTGACCATTCCCATCGTGTACGGAAAGACCGGCAGCGCCGGCAGCGTCGGCGAAGATGACAAGACGACAACCTCGATCACATTGAACAAGATCGGCAGCATCGGCAGCGGCGACTTCTCCACGATCGTTCCCGGTGCGCTGTTGAAGCTGTTTATGAGCGACAACCAGACCCGCGTCATACAGCAGCCGCAGGTCCGAGCTGTGGATAACGTGAAGGCATCGCTTCGCATCGGCGACAAGATCCCGTTTGCCTCCGGCAGCTTCCAGCCGGGCGTGGGCGGCGGCGTTGGATTAAACCCGTTGGTCAGCACGCAGTTCCAATTCGCGGACGTGGGTGTCAACGTGGATATCACTCCCAAGGTGCATGGCCGCGACGAGATTTCCATGCAGATCGAGCTGGAAATATCGAACGTCAGCAGCCGTGTGGAGATCGGCGGCGTTTCGCAGCCAATCATCAGCCAGAAAAAGATCGTGCATAATATTCGCCTGAAAGAAGGCGAAGTGAACCTGCTCGGCGGGCTGCTGCAGACGCAGGACTCGCGCGGCATTCAGGGCATCCCGTGGCTTGCCGAACTTCCCGTGCTCGGTCGCTTCTTCAGCACCGAACACAAGGAACAAGCGCGCGGCGAATTACTGATCGCGCTCATTCCGCACGTGGTGCGCGCCCCCGAGTACACGGATGCCAACCTAACGGGCATCGCGGCGGGCAGTGACCAGAACGTGAAACTATCCTATAGGCCGCGACCGATGCCAGTGGCCACACCGGAGCCGGCGGCGCAAACGCCCCCTGCGACCGCAGCACCGGCAGCACCAGTAGCGCCGGCAGCCCAGCCCGCTAAGGCGGCTGAGCCGGTGCAGCCACGGTTAATCTTCAATCCGGCGACGGCAAACGTTCAAGTGAATGCGCCAGTGGAGGTGCAGCTGGTGCTTGAAAACGTCACCGACCTATACACTGCGCCGGTGAAGCTGAAGTTCGATCCTAAGATTCTGCGGCTGACCAGTATTCGCCCAGGTCCGATGATGTCGGCCGACGGGCAGAACGTGAATTTCACCGAAAGCACGCTGAACGATACCGGCGATGCGACGATCACGCTGAACCGGATTCCAGGCAGCGGCGGCGTCACAGGAAGCGGACCTATTCTGAGCCTGACCTTCCAGGCAATTGGCCGCGGCACGTCGCCAGTGTCGGTAACCGACGCGGGTGTGAAGAACCTGCAGTTGCAGCCGATCCCGGTGTCCGCGCCCTCCATGAGTATTACGGTGCAGTAGAAGTATGCGGCGGAAGAATCAACGCGGGCTGACGCTTGTCGAGCTGATCGTTGCTTTCACCATCCTGTCGGTCCTGGCAGGCATGGCGGTACCGATC
>DASQDN010000370.1:0-15315 GCA_035634155.1 Bryobacteraceae bacterium
CGCCGAACGCAAGCTCGCAGAAGCGGCAGGTGTTATCGACTTCTCCGCCCGCGCAACGGTCGATCAATCCGGGGTCTTAACCGCCACCCCAAGTCCCGGCCGCTCCTACACGATTGGGCGCATCGATTTCGCAGGCCACCGCAAGTTCTCAGACGCCGCTATCCGACGCAATCTTCTGCTCAATGAAGCCGAGATCCTCAACGTGCGACTGTTGCGTAAGAGTCTTGATCGTCTCAACCGATCAGGCATGTTCGAGCCGCTCAGCGAGGCGAACGTGGACGTGCGCACCGACGAAGCTAGCGGACGAGCCGATCTCGAGATTCACCTGCGCGAACGCAAGGCGGGATCCTGGCTGCTTTCGGGACCCGTCGGACCCGTCAGCCTGGCCGGCCCCGCGCGATTCACGCTGGCGTCACGACTTCCTTCGTGGGGTCGAGGCTTGCTGGACCTTTCTTCGTATTACCTCAGCGTGCACCTATCGCCCGGCCAAGCGGTATTTGCTCTTCAACGCCCCTTCGTTCCCTCGCAAGGTTGGGCGTCTGGCTTCGTGCTCGCCCCGCAACTCGGATGGAAGAACATGGCCGCGCAGTACGCTGGCAATCAGTTCCGCGAGCGTGCGTTGCACCGCGCATCTTTACCGGAGCCCGCGATTCTTGTCACCATCGAACGCGCGGATGGAGAAACAATCTTGGTGTGCGACCCACCGGCGCCGCGCTGGCCGTGGCTGAAGCGCAGTATGTCCATAGCGCTACAGTTTGGGTCGATGCTGGCCCTTTAGGTCTACTCCAAAGGGACAGAGATCCGGTCCCGCAGCTTCGGCTTGGCCCTGGCGAGGGATTGCAGCGCACGCACAGCATTGCGACGCACAGACGCGTCGGAATCGTTAGCCGCACGGGACAGCGCGTCGAGTTGCTTCTGAGATTGCCGGCTGTATCCGAGCGCCGTGGCCGCGATGGCGCGATGTTTTGGATCGCGCGCCTTAGCGACTACACGCAGCAGATGCTCCTCTTCCTCGAGGGCCGCATAACGCAGCATCATCTGCTTCCTGCGAAGGTCCTTGTCGGTGGACAGTGGATACCCGGTGTAGTGCTCTTCCCGCACGCCTGGGTCTGCCGCGTCACGCGCGCGCTCAATGTCCAGGGTGAGCTTCTCCAATCGCCACAGGATGCGGATGCCGCCTGTGGGCTCGGAATTGTACTGTGAGAACGCTGGGAGGCAAAGCAGGAAGACAGCAAAGCACAGGCGCGGCAGGCTCATGGCGACTTAGTATGCCACGTTCGACCCGCCGCGCATGACAACTCATCTAAGCAGTGGGATTCCAAACGTAACGCCCGTCCTTGTTGATGTATCCTTGACGGTCGCCAATCCAAACCGGCGCTAGACCGCTGTCGAAATCACCCGCCTGGTCAAATTGCGGGTTAATCGCGAACTTGCCCTTGCGATCGATATAGCCGAAGCGGTTTCCGAGGCCGATCACGGCGAGTCCATCGTTGAAATCACCGGCTTGGTCGAATTGAGGGTTAATCACGATCTTGCCCGCTTTATCGATATATCCGAACTTGCCGTTCATGCGGATCAGGGCGAGGCCGTCATTGAAGTTGCCGGCCGCTTCAAATTGAGGATTGATGGCAATCTTGCCGCTTTCGTCAATGAAGCCGTATCGGTCGCCAATCCGAATCAGCGCCATGTCATCGGAGAACATACCGGCTTCGTCGAACTGAGGATTGATGACAAACTTTCCGGTCTTATCGATGTAGCCCCACTTTTGGTTTGTCATCACCGGAGCCTTGCCGTCGTTGAACCCCCCCGCGCCTTCGAACTGAGGGTTGATCGCAATCTTGCCATCCGCACCTACGTAACCGAAGCGGCGGTTCATTGCCACCAATGCCAAGCCATCGGAAAAAGGATCCGCCATCTCAAACTGCGGGTTAACCACGAGCTTTCCCTTACCGTCCACGTAGCCCCAAGCCGAACCCATCTGAACGGGAGCGCGTCCGTCCTTGTACTCGCCTGCATTCTCAAACTGCGGCTGCAGTTTCACCTTCCCGCTGCGGTCGATGAAGCCGTACTTACCGTTTACACGGACGGGAAAAATTCCCTGGCTCGCGGTACGAGTGGCAGCAATTGCGATTACAGCTAACAGCAGCACCAACGCTGCGACTAAAGCTATCCTCTTCTGATTCAAACGCATAGGATCGTCTCCTCCGTGCTCGGGCGGCGAACACGTCGGTAGGTAGTTGCAATCGGGATGCCGCTACAATTAACGAAACTTTAGCAACCACCACATTGCCGGTGTCGTCACAGAAGCGTGTTGGGAGGAGCACAACGAATGACACCGAGCATGAAAAATATAGCGATTATGGCTGGCTTTGCACTGCTGGCGGTCCTCGCCGTTGCCGGGTGGACCCGAAACCCGAGCCCGGTTCAAGCGGGCGCCAACAACTTTGCATCGCCTTCCGGAGTGTACACGGCCAATAACGCAGCCACCTACGGATACGGTCAGGGAACTCCTACGAATAGCGCGACTCAACCGTACAACCAGCAACAGCCTGCATATGGAACGCCGGCTCCCGTTCAATCTGCGGCATATGCGCCGGCACAGGCCAACTGCGTTGATCCGTATACAAACGCGGGTTACGCTCCTGCTGGATACTACGATGCGCCCGCGCCGAGATACCGAACTTATAATCGACCTCGAGTTGTCCGCACCAACTATGTGAATGATCGCGTTGTTACGCGTGACGTCGTTGTGCGCAACCGACGGGGACGATCCACCGGCAAGTCGGTCGCAATCGTCGCTGGCTCTGCAGGCGCCGGGGCCGCGATCGGCGCATTGGCGGGTGGTGGTAAAGGCGCGGGCATCGGCGCATTGACAGGCGGCGCTGCGGGCTTTATCTACGATCGCCTTACTCACAACCGCTAGTCTGCACTTCAAGCCCAAAGGGCGGCTCTCACAGGCTGCCCTTTGCGGTTATCGACCCACACGAAGCGCAGCCAGAGTTCCGCCTGCGCGCTGGATGCCGGGAACAAAGAACGGTTGCTTCCCTGCCTTGGCTAGGGCGTCCTTAGCACCCAAGCGGGCGTTCCGCGCCGATAGAGCCGAAGCATACAACGCCGCTGGCAGCATCTCATCCAGGAGGGTTACGACTTCCACTGACTCGTCGCCTGGAATGCTTTGAATCGCGCGCAGGATGTCCTGCACCTGCAGCACGCCATCCGCAAGGTTGTACGTGTGATAACTCTGCGCGGCGGCGACCGCCGCAGGATCAGTGTAGCGATCGACTCTCAGCACCATCACCGGCCGTTCGAGGTTTAGCAGGTCGGGGGGCACTTCTGCGGGGCCACTCTGAATAATAAGCCGCGGGCTCCCCTTCCCCGGCCTCCATGACGTTTGCAAGGGGCGCGAACTGATATGGTCCAAGTGAAACACACGCCTTAATCTTTCCCGAAGCTCAGCCGTTCCGCTCGTCCGTGTCTGCTCCTGAGACATGGTTTGCCAGGCAGTAAACAATTCCGCAGCAGTTTTCTTCTTCTGCGCTGCACCACCGCTCAAAAGATCGGCAGGATTGAATGGATCGATCCGCTGTTCGGACAACTCCGCGTCATCCAAATCCGGCCGCAGATGCTTGGCGAGAAAGCGGTAAACGGCCTCACGACTCTCGCGGTTATAGTTGTGTTCCGCCTGGATATGCACGTTCTCGACGCGCGCATCCGAGCCGTACAGATCGTACATCTTTCGCATCAAAGGGAACTCTTGGTTCGGCGTATTGCGCGTCCAATCGCCCGTGCACGAAACCATCAGCATCGGGCGCGGCGCGACAATGGCCGCGAGTTCCACATTAAACGTATCCACCCGTAAGCCAGGGGCGCCTTCACACACGCATCCTCCCTGCATGGAAGCCGAGATCATGTTGACCGGAGCCGCCACCTTTACCCGATCGTCGACAGCAGCGAGCAGAAATGTTTGAGTGCCGCCACCGGAAGCGCCAGTCACCGCCAGCCGATTCGCGTCCACCTCCTTCATAGATGACAGAAAGTCCAAAGCCCGAATCCCATTCCACAACTGCAGCCCCAGCGGCGTGTAGGACCACAAGTCCATCTCTGCGCTTTGAAACCGATGCGGCAGTTGGTCTGTATCGTTGTATCCGACCATGTCTACAGTGAGGACCACGTATCCTTGACGCGCTAGATTCATGGCGAGGGCGGGCATGGAATACAACGGGATGTTCTCGACTCGTCCATTCGGCCAGTGCCCATGCGGAACCAGGACGGCAGGCATCTTGGCGGCAGGAGCCTTCAACGGCTTATAAAGATTGGCGCCCACGAAGAAGCCGGGCAGAGTCTCCAAGAGTAAGGTGTGGATGACCGCCATGGACGTTTGGGTCTGCTTGACATAACGTGCATGGATCGCCGTCTTCGGCGGCATCGGGTCGAGCCCGGCCGCTGTCAGAATTCGCTGCTGCAACTCTGCTCGCCGAGGCTCCCACTGTGCCTTCGAGGTGTACGGCTTCCATTCATAGTGCGTGTGGATTCCGCGCATCGGTGTAGTCTGAGCCGCGGCGATGACCGACGTCAGTAGCGCAAAAGAAAGGATACGTCTCATTACGCTGCTACTGTATCGCGAGGCCGCCCTACAAGCGAGCCCAGTTCCCAACTCGCTCGGAAGCGAACAGCGCTTCGATCACCTCCATGTTCCCCAGCGAATCCTCCAGCGGCGTGGGAACGGCGCCTGTACCCAACACTGCACGCGAAAACTGATCTCCCTGAAGCGTGTATTGGTCGCAGACGGCAAACTCTTCGGTCCGCACACCCGACCCCTCGTCCACGAAGATACGGGTCGGCCGATCCGGTGGAGCATTGAAAGGAATCTCCACATCGATTCGCCCCGTCGACCCGAGAATCTGAACGCGCTGATAAGCTGCCATCTGCGTACTACAGGTAAAGACGCAGTGTCCCGACCCGTAATCGAGCATCCCGGATTGCAGCCGGTCCGTCTTCATATCCGGATCGCGCTCAAACGAGCCAACCACTCGAAGCGGCTGCCGCTCAAAAAGAAAGCGCGAGATCTGCACCGGATAACAGCCGATGTCCATCAATGCGCCGCCGCCCCATTCCGGAACGTTTCGGATGTTCTCTGGATCCCGATTGAAATAGCTGAAGGCTGCCGCCACTGCCCGTAGCTCGCCGATCGCGCCACTGCGCACCAGCTCGCGAGCACGAATCCACTGCGGGTGAGAGCGGACCATGAATGCCTCGCCGATCTGCACGCCCGTGCGATCTCGCAGATCGATTAGCTCTCGGCATTCGGCCACGCTCAAGCTGATGGGCTTCTCGCAAAGCACGTGCTTACCGGCCTCGGCCGCACGCGCCGACCACGGCACATGCAAATGATTTGGCAGCGGATTGTAAATCGCGTCGACATTAGGGTCGGCCAGCAGTTCCTCATAGGACCCGTACGACCTCTCGATACCTAGAGCCGAAGCAGCATCGCGGGCCTTCTTCTCATCTCGTGATGCGATCGCCGTCACCTTGGACAACTCGCCCCGCTGCATCGCCGGAATCACTTTGGCGGTCGCAATCTTGGCTACCCCGAGCACGCCCCACCGAACTGTGTCACGCATCGACAGTCAGTGTCTCACGATGCATACTGAACATACATGGACTACGTACGGTTAGGAACCACAGGGTTGAAGGTGTCGCGCTTATGCTTGGGTGCGATGACGTACGGCCACAAAGCGTGGCGCGAATGGGTGCTGGAGGAGGACGAAGGCCGGCCTTTCATCAAGCGTGCGCTGGAGCTCGGTATCAATTTCTTCGACACGGCTGACATGTACTCGCTCGGGGGAAGCGAGGAGATTGTCGGAGCAGCCCTGCGGGACTTGGGACCCGGGCGTGATCGCGTTGTGATTGCCACCAAGGTCTTCAATGCCATGAGTGACGATCCGAATGACCGGGGTTTGTCGCGAAAGCACATCATGCACTCGATCGATAACAGTCTGCGGCGGCTGAAGACGGACTACGTGGACCTCTATCAGATTCATCGTTTCGATTACGAGACACCGATCGAGGAAACGCTCGAAGCGCTCAGCGATGTTGTCCGCGCAGGCAAGGCCCTTTACATCGGCGCTTCGTCTATGTATGCCTGGCAATTCGCGAAGATGCTATTCAAAGCGGACGAACTCGGACTCCCACGCTTCGTCACAATGCAGAATCATTACAATCTGGTGTATCGCGAAGAAGAACGCGAGATGATCCCACTGTGCCGTGCTGAGGGTATCGGCGTGATTCCCTGGAGCCCTCTGGCCCGCGGCTTCCTCATGGGCAATCGCCGTAAGGAAGATTTCGGCGATACATCGCGCGCGAAAACCGACGATTACGCCAAGAAGCTCTACTACCAGGACTCCGACTTCGAAATCGTAGACCGCGTTACCGCCATCGCGCAGCGGCGAGGCGTCAGCAACGCCCAGATTGCGCTGGCGTGGCTACTGGCCCAGCCTGGAGTGACAGCGCCCATTATCGGCGCAAGCAAAATGCACCACCTGGACGATGCGGTCGCGGCGCTCAGTCTCAAGCTCGAAGACGCCGAGCGCCGCGAGCTGGAAGAGGCGTACCGGCCGCATCCTGTCCTAGGACACTCTTAGAGAGCTAGCGGTTCGGGTAATCGGCCGAGGCCTTCACCTCGGCCACTTGCTTAAGATGCCGCTCAGTGTGTGCGGGCACTGCGAGGAACATTTGATACGCGTCCACCGTGCCGGTACCGAACTTCACAAGCGTGCCGCGTAGATCGTCGCGTGTTTCCCAAAGCCATTGAATATTGCGGTCGCGCCGGGCCTTGAACTCCTCAATCAACGGTTGCTTTGACGTCCATCGGCCTGACGGCTTGAACGTTTCGGGCGCCTGTGCCCGCTTGGATCGATCGTTCATCAGCGCAATGAACTCTTCATCCTTCAGCGGTGATGTTCCCTTCTCGCTCCCTGGATCCTGCGCCGCCTGCATGGCCATCCCCGCTAACCCTGGCTCAACCAATGTCAGATGCTCGACCACTTCGGCGATGGTCCACTTACCGGCCCCAGGTCGATAATTCCACTGCGCCTCGCTTAACCCCTCCACCTCGTCGAGCAACTGCTTGCGGGTCGAATGATAGTAACTCATCACGCGATCGCGAGAACTCTTGTCAATCGTCTTCGCCGTCTCAATCACGCTTACTTCTTTGAAGTACACAACCGAGCCGGGATCGTGATTCTGTAGTCCGATGTAGCCATACAAGGGTCGCGGACCGCGAATCGGCTCGTAGTGCATCTTTCGGTCCGGTACAGGCGACTTCGGATCGAAGGTATTCACCAGTTCCCCGTTCAACGTGACGCGGGTGATTGGCCCGGCTAGTTCGATGTCCATCGTGTTCCACTCGCCCTGCGGCTTCTGCGCCATCTTAGTTGACCGGCTCAGCGAGTAGATTGCGCCCGTGCGATGCCATTCATCTCCCGCCGAATCGATCTGCACTTCGAACCCGTTGTGCACTCCGTACCACGGATCGGGAGCATGTTCCGGCATACGGATATACACGCCGGAATTCGCCCTTGCCGAAGCGGTCTTGAAGACGACACGAATCGTCTGGTTGCCGAACTTTTCGCGCGTGTAGTGAAGGAGGCCCATGCCCCCTTCCGTCTTAAGCATCCCGTCTTCGACAACGAACCGGCCGTGGCCCACCATCTGCCATCCCGTCAGATCCTTGCCGTTGAACAAGGGCCGCGGCTCGGCCGCGAAAAGACATGTAGACGCGCACAGCGCAAGCAGGACTTTCTGCATAATCTCAGAGTCTATCAAGCGGACAATCTACAGAGTTCGTGCAATGTCGACCAAGTCGCTGAACAGCCCGTACGCGGTCTGCTCCACGCCAGGATCGATCGACACAGTTCCTACTGTGCCCATCAGGTCCGTACGCAGAAGGAGCAGGTTCGATGTGCCATGCGCTGCCGCCAGGATGTCGGTGTCGTCGAGTACCTCAGGCCTCGTCCGCAGTACCGCCCCCCACTCGTGCCACTCGGCGCGGCTCACCAGGCAAATCTGCTTACGATCGCGAGCCAGCGACTGCACGTATTCCGGAGTGATGTCGCGTATACCTTCGGGCTCCACATCTCGCGGCCTCACCCGAGCCCCGAACAGTACATTGGCCAGCGCCGCCGTCTTCACAGCCGAGTCCCAGCCGTCGATGTCGTAGCTGGGGTCCGCCTCCGTGATGCCCAACGTTCGCGCCTCTTCCAGTCCTTGCGACCTCGACAATCCGCGCCGCATGGCGGTGATCACAACTTTGGAGGTTGAGTTCAGCACGCCCGTAAAGCATGCACGTCGACTCAAAGCGGAACTCCACGCCCGCAGAACGAGCCTCCTCGCACAACTCGTGATAAGCATGAGCAATCGGCCCCTTGTTAGCCGTCACCACGTGCGCTCCCCTCAGGAACGCCTCCCGGATATGAGAAATTGCTGGATCGCCCGTCTCAGGATTTAAGGTGGTGATCTCGACGACGATTTCAGGTCGCGATGGATCGAGAAACTCGCCGACCGAATCCGCTGCCGGGCCGAAGGTCGGGTCCGCCGCAATTCCTCGCCTGTCATAAACGGTGCCATGTGTCGCGGTGTGAATGCCCGTGATCCGACACGGGTACATCGGTTTCCGGGTAGCGATGAGCCGAGCGAACGCCCGTCCCACAGCGCCGAATCCGATGAGGGAGAGGTTCAAGAGAACACGTTACCATTGAAGGTTGATGACTGAGGACGCTGCCTTGACACCGACCGGGACCGCAGGTAAGACTGGAGCGTTGATTCGAATCGCCGCCGCGTTCTCCATAGTCGCCGCGCTGCTACTGTTGACGCCGCACTCGGTCCGCGCGCAAGGCTACGGTGGGCCCTCACTGCTCAGCCGCGGGGGCAATTCTCCAGGAAAACGCGGCCGGGCGCCCGTCGATTTCCGAGTCTATGGCGCTGTTCGGGGTTCTTACGAATCGGGACTCATCACCGCTCAACTGACGGATACCGGGGAACTCAATTCGCTGGATATCAAGGGTGTGCAGGTCGAGTTGGGCGCGTACGGCGCAAAGAACTGGCGACGCTCCAGCCTCGGGCTGGATTATCGCGGTGATTATCGCAAGACCACATTTGATCTCTACGACGGCTCGAATCAAGCTCTGTCTTTGGATTGGCAAAGTCAGATAACGAACCGCGTCAGCTACTTCTTGCGCCAGACGGGCGGTACCACGAACCGTGCATTCGGCGGATTCTCAGCCCCTGCCTTCGTGGACCAGAACAATTTGGGTGTTCCATTGAACGAGGTGTATGACAGTCGTGTCTACTTCGCCCAGACATCGGCGGGAATCGCCTACCGCCAGTCGGCGCGCAACACGTTGCGCTTGTCGGGCGACGGCTTCGTGATAAGAAGAACCAGCCGCGCCCTGGTCGGCATGCAGGGATATCGGGCCGGGGCCGACTTCGTGCGACAGGTAACCCGTTCTACTTTGATCGGCGCCGGATACGGCTACCTGAAGTTCGAGTTTCCACGTGTGTACGGCGCATCGGAGATCCACATGGTGCACGGCATTCTTGATCGCCGTATCAACCGCAATCTCAATCTGAAGGCGCAACTAGGTGTGTTCCGCGCCGACACGACGGGCACGCAGCGCATCGTTCTCAGCCCCGAGATAGCGGCCATTCTGGGACGCACCACAGGCGTAGAGGCATTCCAAAGGATTTCGCTTTCTCCCCAGATCATGATTTCCGTGAACTACACACTTGAGCGGGGGAGCTTCAGCGCTGCATTAAACAGCGGTGTCAACCCCGGAAACGGTGTATACCTCACGTCGCGCGCCGATTCAATCAGTGGCGGCTATAGCTACGCCGGCATTCGGCGGCTCTCCCTCGGATTATCGGCCGGCTACACCCGAACCAACAGCATTGGCCTGATCCTGGGCGATCTGACGAGCGTTCAAGGCGGCGGTGGAATGACGTACAAACTGAGCGAGTATCTAAGTCTAAGCGTGCAGGCGGACCGGCGAAGGTTCACGTCGCCTGCCGTGGCTGGACGCAACGGTTCGTCGATATCCGCCGGGTTGTCGTTCGCACCCGGCCGGCTACCTCTTTCGATCTGGTGATGCATGGAAACAGAAGCGAAGGCCCGCATCCTCATCGTTGACGACGAACCCGACCTCGTCAAACTGCTGCAGTCATACCTGAAACGCTTGGGATATTCGGTGGATACCAGCCACGATGCTGAAGAGGCGCTCGCCCTCGTCGACCAGACCGGCCAAACCTACGACCTGCTGGTGGCCGATGTCACCCTTCCGCGAATGTCCGGCAAGGAACTGGCGCTGAAGATGACAGCAGCCAGTCCGAACCTAAAAGTGCTTCTGACGAGCGGCTACCCCGTTGCGGTGGACTCAATGCCGGAAAGCCTAAGATACCGATTGGGATCATTGGACAAGCCATTCCTCCCCAACATGCTCGTCAAGTCGATAGAAGAATTGCTGCAGCGACCCAACAAAAAATAACCACAGTATGAGACCGAATCGTTTGAAAGCGGCACTCGCCCGAGGCGAGATGCAACTGGGCTCCATTCTCGGACAGTTTCGCTCTTCCGAGATCGTCCGCATCTATAAGGCGGCCGGCTTTGATTGGATCTTCATTGATACCGAACATGGCGGCTTTGACCTTGAAACCGTACAGGACGTCTGCCGCGTCGCCGGCGTACTGTCGCTGACGCCCTTGGTCCGCGTAGCCGACGTGCAGTATCCCCTTGTCGCCCGCGCTCTCGATTGCGGCGCCGAAGGCGTCATCTTCCCCCGCGTGGAATCGCCCGAGCTGCTTGAACGCGCTGTCACGTGGACCAAGTTCCCGCCCCACGGCACACGCGGCTTCGGCCTGACGCGAATGGCCGTAGACTACGCCAACGCGTCCATGCCGGAAATCATGCAGTATGCCAATGACAACGTGATGACGGTACTGCAAATCGAGACGCTGCGTGCCGTAGAAGCTCGCGAAGAGCTTCTCTCCATCGATGGCATTGATGCGGTCATCGTCGGTCCCGCTGACCTTTCGGTGTCCCTCGGCATCCCCGGCGACTTCGAGCATCCACGACTCATCTCCTCCGTCGAGTCCGTGATGGAAACCTGCAGCCGCCGCAAGATCGCGCCCGGCATCCATCTGCGTGCCCCAAAGCTCGCCGCCGATTGGCGCGCGCGCGGCATGCGCCTCCTCAGTTGCTCGACGGAAGCGACCATGCTTCTCGAGCGTGCGGCAGAGGTCGTAGAGCAGGTGGGCAAGACTACCACGCGCTCGGCAACCGACTAAGCCGGCTCAGCGGACCCAGCGCCACCACTCGCTTTCCCGAAGCGGCAACGATGCGTGTCGCTTCCGGAGGCAGCATGCGCGCCAGTTCCGGCGGCATATGCACCCGGATATCGCCTCCACTCGATAACGGAGAGAACGCCGGCAGTATCGTTAGCCGCTCCGAACACACAAACACCGGCACCTTCTGTGTCGCGCCCGCGTGATCCACGATCCCGAGCGCCGGGTGAATATGCCCAAGCACTAAATGCTGATCCGTCGCCGGCAAAACGTGGCCGTGTACCGCATGCAGTCCGCACTCCCGCCACTCGGGCGCTAGACGCACCTCAGCGCCTGGATAATCCTTGTGGAAACCGCGGTCGTGATTGCCAGGAATCAGAACCAGTCGCGCCATCTGCGCCAACTCGGAGAGGGTCGCTTCCACGGCATCGCGCTCCAACGGCGCCGGACGCGGAGCATGCACCACGTCGCCTACAAACACAATCGTTTTGGGCTGAAGCTCGGCGATAGTATCCATCAGCTTGCGACGGACCGCGCCTTCCTGCACTGGTCCGAGTTGCCCGCGCCGTCGAAGCGCCCACCCGTAGCCGAGGTGCACATCGGCAAACATAGCCGTCTGGCATTCATTCAACCAGAGCGCTCCGCTGGCATGCGCCCAGCGGCCGGGCGCGAGCTCAAGCAGCTTCATCGCCCCACTGCTCATACAACGTGTTGACCAGTTCGTCCAGCGCTTTGTCAGGATCCTGTGCTAACAGCGTCTCGCGGCTGAATGCGGCAAACAGCGGTAAACCGAACGGAGTAGGGCGTGGCAAGTCGAAAACTTCCCACGGGGTCGCAAAAATCCGTGCGGCTTCCTCAGCCGCTCGGTCCACGTCCATCATGTCGCGCATGACGCCATGAATGTTCTCTCGCACTAGCGGATGATCGGGTTCATACTGCCGGAGTGTCGAATACAGCAGCGATCCGTTCCAACTCGACGATTTCGCCGAGGTCGGCCCACGATACGTCCGCTTTGGAATCAGTTGACCAATCTCGGCAACCGGCCGGAACGTTCTCCCCAAAGTCTCCGTACGCTCAAGCATCGTCTGCAGGTCCCCATGGAAACCCGAAGGATTGAAGGCCTCCCGCAAACGATCCACAGCCGGCGCGTCCTTATACCCCACCGACAACAGAAAACTATGGTCGTCATGGTTCGCCACCACACTGCCTGACACGCCGAGCCGGTACGCCACCACCCACGCCAGCGATCGGTTCACTGCGCGTCCCGCCACCAGATGAAATAACATCAACAGCGACCTGCCCTCGCGCACTCGCTCCACTTGAATCGGCGAGTCGGCCGGAATCGGCGCAGCCTTGTTCTGCCGGTCGAGATACGCCAGCACACGTTCCAGCACGTCCTCCGCAACATCCCAGCCCTTGCGCAACGTACGAGCACACCCATCTCGCCCGCCGTGATCCCACGCCGCACGTAGCTCCGTGCGCAACCGCCGTTCTTCCTGCGCCAGTTGCGCCGTCAGCGGCATCTTCGGACCCATCCACCTCGGCGTCTGAATGCGCTCACCCGTCGCTGGCCGCACCACTGCCGTCGTCTGATGCAAACGATCCAGCACCACGGCCTTGCCGCCGATGGTGAAAGCTTCATCCGGCCGCAGCGACGCAAGAAAGCCCTCTTCCACCTCACCCAGTCGCCGATTGGCGCGGTTGACGATCTTCACCTGAAAGTCATCACTGATGGTGCCGATGTTCATGTAATAGTCGCGGGCCACACTTCGCGAAGCCACCCGGAACGAGCCTTCCTCCACCACGATCTTTCCGTACGCGTCCGATCCGAGTACACGCCCTCCCCCCGCTAAGTAATGGATGATCGCTTCGAAGTCTTCGAGAGATAAATCGAGGTAAGGACCCGCGCGGGTGACTAATTCATACGCGTCCGCCATCCTCCAGCGCTTCTCGATGCTCAGCCCGAGTAGCACCTGAGCCAGCACGTCCAGCGGCGAATCCGGCACACGCAGCGCGTCCAGAATGCCATCCTGAGCGGCCTTACGCAGCGCGATACTCTGCAGTACATCGGGCACGCTGGTGGGCAGTAAGTACCCGCTTGCCACACCGTCGACGCGGTGCCCGCTGCGCCCCAAACGCTGCAGCGCGCGACTCACTCCGCGAGGTGTGCCGATCAGCAGCACCTGATCCACGGCCTGGAAATCCACGCCCAACTCCAGGCTGCTCGATGCCACCACCGCCTTGTACGACCCTTGCGACAAGCCCTCCTCGATTGCGAGCCGCTCGGATCGTTCAATAGACGAATGATGCACCGCGATCTGCTCGTCGTATTGCGGTAATAGAACTTTCAACGCAAGCGCCAACCGCTCGGCCGCGGACCGTGTAGTCGTGAAGATCAAAGTGCATTGCGCCTTCTCCACCAGTTCGGAAGCGAGATTCGCGATGCGATAAGGATTATGTCCAGCTGGCGGCAGCCATTCGTCCCGGGGCGGCACAGCGATCTCTAATCGATGCGCCTTTCGCACATCCACCGAAGCGATCTCGCATGGACGAGCCCCGCACAGCAGCCGCGCAATCACCTCAACCGGCCACGCTGTGGCCGACAAACCGATGCGCTGCAGCGGCACGCTCGCCTTCGCCTCCAGGCGCTCGAGCGTGAGTGCGAGAAACGAGCCCCGCTTACCCTCGGCAAACGAGTGAATCTCATCCACAATCGCCGTGCGCGGAGCGAATCCTTCGCTCCAGCCCTTCTGAGACAGAAGCGCCGCAAGGCTCTCGGGTGTTGTCAGCAGTAAGTGCGGACGCCGTCGCTGCTGCTTGCCGCGTTCTGACCCCTCGGTATCCCCGGTGCGCACCTCCATCCGAATGCGCGCATTCTCCGGAAGCCCTTCGTTGATCGCCCCCATCGGCGCTTCCAGATTGCGATGAATATCGCGATCGAGTGACTTCAACGGCGACACATACACCGCGCACACCGCGTTTGGCAGCCGCCCCTCCGACGCAAGCGTCGCAAGGTCCGACAACACCGAGAGAAAGGCCGAAAACGTCTTGCCACTACCCGTAGGCGCGAGAATCAAAGTGCTGCGTCCGCGCAGCGTATGGCGCAAAGCTTTCTGCTGAATTGGAGTGAGGGCGGGGAATCGGGTTTGAAACCATGCCCGGAGCCCAGGGTGCAGCGAATCCAAAGGCTGGCGGGCCATACTCCTAGTAGTTTAAACGCGCTACCAACCCATCTGCCGCATCCGATTCTGAATCGATGCGCTGTAGCTGTTCATCCTCGCTGGCTTGCGACGTTGCGGCGCCGGCAGAATCGCCGCCAGTCGCGCCGCCTGGTCACGACTCAGTCGCGCTGCCGTCGTGTTGAAGTGATACTGCGCCGCCGCTTCGGCTCCATAAACACCGGGTCCCCACTCAACAACATTCAGATACAACTCGAGCGTGCGCTGTTTGCCGAGGATCGTGTCAGCCATCGGAGCGACGGTATACTCCATCGCCTTTCGCAAAGGATTGCGGTGCGTCGTGAAGAAAAGGTTCTTCACCAACTGCTGTGTGATCGTCGACGCCCCGCGAGCAATCTCACCCGACTCGCGGCTCTCCTCGGCCACCTTACGCACCTGCTTCCAATCGATACCGCTGTGCTCGTAAAAACGCCCATCCTCAGCCGCAATCGCGGCGTGCTGCAGGTCTGCCGAGATGCGGCTCAAGGGCAAGAACGTCTGCCGCTTCGTATAGCTCCCTTTGGCAAACAGCGAGCCGATGCGCCGCTGCAACTGCACACCCGTGGTCGGCGGGTTGACGAACCGCAGCGAAAACAGTGCGCCCGCCAAGAGCAGGTGAACAAAGAGCACCGCCGCCACTCCCCACAGCACCAGTCGCCGGAGCGAGAACCGACCGCGCACGTGTCGCTTCGCCTTGGAACCAACAACACTCTTGCGAGCCACCGGTCGAGCCACGAAGGTTCAGTCTCGCGCGACAATGCGT
>DASQDN010000371.1:0-3835 GCA_035634155.1 Bryobacteraceae bacterium
ATGCCATTGTCTTCCACCGTGAACTGCCATTCGTCGCCCACGCTACTGGCCGAGATCACCACCCGCGGCGGAGCTTCGGACCGGTACCGTATACCGTTGGCAATCAGGTTCTGAAATACCTGGACCATCAGGATTTTCACCGCGCGAACGACAGGCAAATCCGCGTACTCCACCACGGCTCCGGACGAGGACATCAGTTCCTGCACATTGTCTACGGCCTGCCGGACTGCGGCGTTGCAGTCCACCGGAACCGTCTCTTGCTCGCCGGCTTCCGAGGTTTGGATAAACTCCCGCAACCCGGCCAGCAAGGTATCCAGCCTGCGGGCGCCTGTTCCGATAAAGTCCAGACACACGCAAAGATCCTCCGGAGTGTCGGGGCCTAAACGTCGATGCAACATCTGAGAGTAGGCGAGAACCATACGCAGCGGCTCCTGCAGATCATGACTTGCCGCCCACGCGAACTGGCGCATGGCTTCATTCGAGCGTGTGAGCTCGGCCGTACGGACTGTGACGCGCCGCTCCAGATCGGCGTTCAGAACGCGGATGCTGTCTTCTACTCGCTTCCGATCCGTGATGTCCCGGACCACGGTTGTAATCAGCAGGCCTTCATCGGTCTGCAGTGGACTGAATGTTAAGTCGGCCGGAAACGTCGTCCCATCGCGACGAATCGCTCGAAGCTCCACGCCTTGCATGCGGCCCACATGGCACCAGTCCGGCACCAGCATTGTTAAATGCCGCCCGAGCAGAAGATCTCTCGGCCAGCCGAAAAGCTCCTCGGTACGGCTGTTGACCAATGTGATGCAGCCATCTTCCCGGCTAATAAGCATCGCATCCGGAGCGGCCTCCAAAAGCGACCTAAAGCGCTCCTCGGCGCGAGCCAATGTCTGCGCCTGCTGCTGCAGAAGCTTCGAGTTCCGCGCCAGTTCGACGAAAACCGTGACCTTCGATCGCAGGATCTCGGGCACGATGGGCTTGAACAGGAAGTCCACCGCTCCTAAGTCATACCCTCGGAACAAATGATCATCATTTCGGTAACCGGTCAGAAACAGAATGGGCGTGTGACGAAACCGCTTCCGCTGACGAATCAGCTCGGCAGTCTCAAAACCGTCCATCTCGGGCATCTTCACATCCAGCAGGATTGCCGCAAAGTCCTGTTCCAGAAGCTGGCGCAAGGCTTCGTGGCCGGATTGCACAGCCACGATTTCGTCAGCCACCCCTTGCAGGGTCGCTTCCAGCGACACCAGATTGTCAGGATCGTCATCGACCAGCAATAACCGAATTAGCCGGTCTGACGCTTTATTATCCATTGATGCCTGCGGCACACTGACGCCAGTTTGCACTAATTACTCCTTGCCCGACGTCGCGTTCTTCGCTGCGTCCGTTATCTTGGCGATACAAACGCGCAAAACCGAAAACAGTTGTTCCAGATCCACAGGCTTGGCGACGTAATCCGACGCTCCTGCCTGCAGACATTTATCGCGGTCGCCTTTCATGGCCTTTGCGGTAAGCGCAATCACCGGAAGGTTTGCGAATCTCGGCCGCTGTCGAATGGCGCGAATGGTCTCATAGCCATCCATTTCAGGCATCATGATATCCATCAATACTGCATCGACACCTGGCGAATTCTCCAATAGATCGATTCCGTCCCGCCCGTTGTTGGCATGCACCACCTCTAGCTTGTGATGCTGCAAGACGCTGGTGAGCGCAAAGATGTTCCGAACATCATCGTCTACGACGAGAACCTTCTTGCCTGCCAGTACAGGATCCGTATTGCGAACTTCCCGTAAAATGCGTTGCTGCTCGGCGCTGAGGTCCTCCTCCGAACGATGCAACAGCACCACGCTTTCATCCAGCAGGCGATCGAGTGTTGGCGCATATCGAATCGCGCTCGCATTCAGAAGCGGCGTTAAGTCGGCGAGACCCGCGCCGGTATCCGAACCGAAAAGGATCACCGGAGGCGTATACGGACTGATTCGGGCCTGCACTTCGCGGACAAGCTCAAGCGCCGACTGCCCTGGGCTGCCGATATCTATGATGATGCCGTCCAGGTACTGCTCATTGATAATGCTGAGCGCCTCGTGGGCATTGCTCGTGCTGCTCACCAGGATGTCATCGGCTCCGATCGCCGACTCGATTGCGTTCACGTTCACGCTGACTGCGAGAACCTTCTTGCGGCGACGCTGCGTGGATTCCCGAATGATCCCAAACGTCTTAGCAAGATTCTCCTGGTCTACCGCTTTCTCCACGTAGGTCATGGCGCCAAGCGCCAGCCCGCGGCGCCGATTCTCGTCACCGGAGATGATGTGCACGGGAATATGCCGCGTCATCGCGTCATGCTTCAAGCGATCGAGGATCGCCCAGCCCGCCATGTCCGGCAGCGTGATGTCGAGCGTGATCGCATTCGGCTTGAACTCGCGCGCGAGTGTCAAAGCGGTATTGCCGGTGGACGCGATCAACGCTTTCAACCCGCGCTCATGCGCCATCTCCACCAGGATGCGAGCGAACGTTAAATCGTCCTCAATCACCAGCAGGACCGGATCGCCAGGAATAATGTTCCCGCGGTCATCCTCACTGGTGTCAAAGCGCCATTCGCCGTGATGTGAATCGTGGCTGCCGTTCTGTGTGGAACCCGACGGCGGTAGCAGTTGCGGCTGCATCTCATAAGTCCGCTGCCACGCCCATACCCGCATCACGGAGAAGAGCTGTTCGAGTTCAACCGGCTTAGTGACGTAATCGGAAGCGCCGGCATCAATGCACTTCTCGCGATCGCCCTTCATGGCTTTCGCGGTCAATGCGATGATCGGCAGCGATGTGAACTGCGGGAGCTTGCGGATCGCGCGCATCGTTTCATAACCGTCCATCTCCGGCATCATGATGTCCATCAACACGATGTCGATATCGGGGTTCTTCTTCAGCAGCTCAATTCCCGTGCGCCCGTTCTCGGCGTGCAGCACGTGGATGTTGTGATGCTCCAGAAGGCTGGTTAGAGCGAAGATGTTGCGCAGGTCGTCGTCGACGACCAGGACGCGTTTGTTCTCCAGAATCGGATCAGTCTCGTGAATGCGCGAAATAATCGCCCGCTGTTCGTCGGACAGGGGCGCTTCCTGCCGATGCAGCAGCAGTACAGTTTCGTCCAGCAGATGATCCATCGAAGGCGCATACCGCACCGCGCTCAATTGACCCAGTCGCGCAATGGCCGACAACTCCGATCCAGGCAACTCGCCGTCGCTGACCACGATAACGGGCGGCATGTAAGGTAGCGAGCGGCGTTGGAGCGCGTCGATGATGAGAATCACCGATGAGTCCGACGCGCCCGCGTCTATAACGATGCCATCCACGCGTTCGCGGCCGGCGATCTCCATCAAAGCTTCGGCTCCCTCACAGGGCACGATCTCAATGTCTTTGGCCGAGACTGCCCGAGTGATGCGGTCCGGGTTCGGGCTAACGACCACCAGCCGCTTGACGGCCTGCTGCGCCGAATCCTTAATAACGGCGAGCCGGTTCGGCAAGTCCTCCTGCTCGGCCGCCTTCTGCAGGAACGTCATGGCGCCCAGCGCGAGCGCGCGCCGCCGGTTGGCTTCTCCAGTGATCACATGCACTGGAATGTGACGGGTGCCAGGCTCATGCTTGAGCCGGTCGAGGATGGTCCAGCCCGCCATGTCCGGCAGGCCGATATCGAGTGTGATCACATCGGGCTTGAACTCGCGCGCGAGCGCAATGGCTGTGCCGCCGCGACCGGCGACCAGCGCTTTGAGTCCACGTTCGTGCGCCAGGTCCACCAGGATTCGCGCGAATGTCATGTCATCTTCCACGATGAGCATCACGCGATCGCCGG
>DASQDN010000372.1:0-1901 GCA_035634155.1 Bryobacteraceae bacterium
GCGGGAGATGTCGACGTGCTGCTGCTCGACAAGACAGGCACAATCACCTTGGGCAATCGTCAGGCGACTGCATTTGTGCCCGCGGCAGGCTTCGACGAGAGACAGCTAGCCGACGTGGCCCAGCTTGCTTCGTTGTCAGACGAGACGCCGGAAGGCCGCAGTGTAGTAGTGCTTGCCAAGGAGAAGTTCCTGATCCGGGAACGCGACATACATGAGCTTGGCGCGTCGTTCGTACCATTCACCGCCCGGACGCGGATGAGCGGCGTCGATCTGAACGGTCGAAGAATCCGCAAGGGTGCAGCGGATGCCGTGGAAGCGCACGTCCTTTCGCTCGGCGGATCATTTCCTGTTGAAGTTCGAAAGGCAGTCGATACGATTGCCCGCCAGGGTGGAACGCCGCTGGTCGTCTCCGACGGGCCCATTGTGGCTGGAGTGATCCATCTCAAAGACATCGTGAAAGGCGGGATCAAGGAGCGTTTCATTGAACTGCGCCGGAGCGGGATCCGCACGGTCATGGTTACCGGTGACAACCCGCTTACGGCTGCCGCCATCGCTGCCGAAGCGGGAGTAGACGATTTCCTGGCCGAAGCCACGCCTGAGCGTAAACTGCAGCTGATTCGCGAACGTCAGGCCGAAGGCCGCCTGGTTGCCATGACAGGGGATGGAACGAACGATGCACCCGCACTCGCTCAGGCCGATGTTGCAGTCGCCATGAACACCGGCACGCAGGCAGCCAAGGAGGCGGGGAACATGGTCGATCTCGACTCGAATCCTACGAAGCTTCTCGAGATCGTTCAGATTGGAAAGCAGATGCTCATGACCAGAGGTGCGCTGACCACCTTCTCAACAGCAAACGATGTTGCCAAGTACTTCGCGATCATCCCTGCAGCATTCGTCACTATTTATCCCGAGCTCGAGACGCTGAACGTGATGCGGCTCGCATCCCCGGAGAGTGCGATTTTGTCTGCCGTAATCTTCAACGCCTTGATCATCGTCGCGTTGATACCGCTTGCCCTTCGCGGCATCGCGTATCGTCCCGTCGGCGCCGCCGAACTCCTCAAGCGCCATCTTCTGATCTACGGTGGCGGAGGCCTGCTGCTACCGTTCGCCGGCATCAAACTAATCGACCTGGTTCTCTCCGGAATGGGCTGGGCACAATGATCCGGACCGCACTATTCATGCTCGGCATCATGACGGTAATCACGGGGCTCTTGTACCCTCTTGCCATGACAGGATTGGCTCAGCTCTTCTTCCCGTACCAGGCGGACGGCAGCCTGATCCTGGAAGACGGAAAGGTGAAGGGCTCCCGCTTGCTGGGCCAGAGCTTCGAAGCTCCTGAATACTTCTGGTCAAGGCCGTCCGCGACCACTCCGCGTCCATACAACGCTGCTTCCTCGGCCGGCTCAAACCTCGGTCCACTGAATCCTGATCTCAAGAAGACTATCGAGGATCGCCGCCTGGCTTTGCAAGCGGCCGACCCCGGGAACACGTCTCAGATTCCCATCGATCTGGTAACCGCTTCTGGGAGCGGCTTGGACCCGCACATCAGCCCGGAAGCCGCTCGGTACCAGGTCGCACGCGTGGCGCGGCATCGTGGCATTAGCGTCCCGGCCGTCCAGAAGCTAGTCGACAGCCACGTTCAGTCCCGGCAGTTTGGTTTCTTAGGCGAGCCTGTGGTCAACGTAACGGCTCTCAACCGCGCGCTGGACGATCACGTCAAGAGTAGACAATCGAACTAGTGGCAACAGAGCGCCCCACTGCCGACGAGTTGTTAGCGCGAGTCACCGAACAGGATCGCAAGCGCACACGCGGCCGCCTGAAGGTGTTCTTCGGTTCTTCCCCAGGAGTCGGAAAGACCTATGCCATGCTGGAGGCCGCGCAGGCTGCAAGGAACAGCGGTG
>DASQDN010000373.1:0-6684 GCA_035634155.1 Bryobacteraceae bacterium
CATTAAGGCTTTGATAGATGGGGGAGCAGACGTGAATGCGCAAGATATTCGAGGGATGTCGCCTCTGATGCTTGCGGTCGCCTCGGAGAACCAGGATCTCGCCGTCGTGAGAGTTCTTCTGCAATCGGGCGCGAACGTCAACGCGCGCAGCGGGCGCGGCGAGACAGCGCTCGATTGGGCCCGGAAGTTCGGTAGCCCTCGAGTGATCGCGGCGCTGGAAAAGGCCTTCGCACGGGAGGGCGTACCCTATCAAGCTCCTCCGGGGCCTCACCGGAGTGCGACACGGGATGCCGCCAGGGCGGTCGAGCAGAGCATCGCGCTTCTGCAACGTTCGAGCGCCGAATTCTTCAAACAGAGCGGATGTATTGGGTGCCATCATCAGGACGCGACCGCATTCGCCGTGCGGGCAGCAAGGGCCGCCGGCATACCGCTGGACGAATCCGTGGCGCGGGAACGCGTGATCGTAATGAAGTCCAGCCTGGGTTCCGAGCAGGAGCTACAGCTTCAGGGAATAGGGGCTGAGGCCATCAGTATCAAGACGAATCATCTAGCGGGCCTTTGGGCCTCCGGGTACAACCCTGACGTCGTCACCGATGCCGCAGTGGTGAGCTTGGTGTCGGGACAATATTCCGATGGACACTGGCAGCGATACATCGGCCCGGTCCGCTCCCCAACGGGCGTAACGAACTTCGTGGGGACAGCAGAGGCTGTGCTCGCTTTGCAGCGCTACGGCATCCCTGCCCGAGCAGCCGAATTCCGGGAGCGCGTCACACGCGCGTCTGTCTGGCTACAAAAAGCAACGCCGCGCAACACGTATGAACATGCCCTGCAACTGCTTGCTCTTTACGCGGCGGGCGTGGAGAAAGCCGTAGTGAAAAGAGTGGCAGATTCGCTACTCGCCCAACAGCGGCGTGATGGCGGCTGGGCAGGGAATCCGAATCTCGGCAGCGACGCGCATTCCACCGGCGTGGCCCTGCATGCTCTGCGTGAGACCGGATGGGTGAGCGTCGGCGACGCGGCGCATCAGCGTGGCGCCCGATATCTTCTCAGCACGCAGTATCCCGACGGTTCATGGCATGTTCGCAGCCGAGCGGCTGGATTCCAGCCGTATTTCCAGAGCGGTTTTCCGTTCGAACACGATCAATGGATTTCAGCCGCCGCAACAGCTTGGGCCGCAGAGGCTGTTGCCCGGAGCATCGAACCTCCCGCGGCTGCGAGACCTGAAGCGCGTACGAAGGAACAGCTGGGGGGAAAATGATCGCGCGTCGCCACAGGCTGGGACCTCTGAGGGCTAGATCTTCGGTGACGGCGTAGCGTTTACGATTCCAAGTTGACGTGTAGTCGCCTACAACCCGGGGGACGAGTTGATGCAAGGAAAGGGCGGAAAGTAGCCACGCAATCTGGTTTCCGCCAGTTTTCCGCGCGTGACTCCGCCTGCATGAAGCGGAACGCTGCGAAATCAACGAAAAAGGCCCTTCCGTTTCGGATCGGAACCACTGCAACGGGGTCAAAGGTCAGCCTGGGGCGACCCCGGTTGGGGTCGGCTGCGCCGCCCCAACCTTCGTCCTCGCTCCTGTCGTTGCTTTGAAGGTCGCCCCAGGCTGCACCGAATCGCCCGGGAGCCAGTTAAGACCAGATCACGGATCGCGGTCTCGGCCAGCAGGCATCAACCCACATCAGCAGGGTGTTTCGGTTCCAGGTTGGCGTTCGCCCGGTGATGTACGGTTCGAGTTCAGTTTCGAATCGAGAGATCAGCGTGTCCTGTCTGATCTGGCCAACCTGAGCCAGGTACATTACGTCGTGGATGTCGCGTCATTGCTTCTTTCCAGCTTGGTGAACGCCAAGTCGCGCGGCTCGAGTGCCCACAATCGAACTTGCGGCCATATCGGGAAGACCCGTACCAACGGCTCACATAACTATCCGGATAATTGCGCGACAGCGACGTGCTCAATGTACACGTGGTGCTTCCGTTGGAGGGGTGAACCTTCGCCGGCGAGCTCCACAGCACGGTGGGATGCCTCCGGCGGAACCACCGTGAGCACATCCAGGTCGGCCGTTTCCCTGGCGAACCCGTAGTGCTCGTTGACGACGAACCCGCCGATGCAATGGAAGTCCGCTGGCCCATCGAGCGCGGTGTCGAGGTCTGTCGAAAACGAAAGCCACGGCTCGGCCGGGCGATCACGCTGCATTGTGGACGTCTCCCGAACGGAGCCGGGTCAATACGTTCCGACGCTCGGCCAGCGGAGTTCGATTCGCCCGCATCCATTCACGCGTGGCGTCTGGCACCGAATCCCGGCACAGCGTGTCCTCTTGCAAGAGACGCGCCCGCTCCGATTCGCGGGCGGCCGTCAGCCCCTCGGCCGTGTCGATTGCGGCGACTTGCAGAACGAAGCCTAACCCGTTCTGCAGATTCTGCAGCCTCGATTGACGCACCATCCAGCCGAAGTGGAACTGGCTTCGGAAGTTGCCGCCAGCCAGGGCAGCGCCTCCACGACTCGGGCATCGGCATCTGGTCTGCGGAGAACTGTCATCAGGAGCGTTTCGGAACTGGGACGGGTCCGAGATTTAGCGACGTGAGCGAATCCCAGATAGCCAAGAGCACTCAACTGGGCGCGAAAGAGACCGCCGCTGGTAGCCTCGATCCCATTTCGTAACTCCGTCGTCAGAGGCTGCGTACCTTTTTCAAGCAGCGAGAGGTAGGGCTGGTACACGCCAAGCAGGGAGGCCGCACCGACCTGCGTCAGCCCATTCCGTTTCCGCCATCGCGACACTTTATCCATACGCCCTCTTCCTCAGCCTAGCGGGTAGTATTACTAAGAGTCGTACACCCGCGTGGCGACTTTCTACTGACTTTCTGCGCTTGCTGTTCCACGGCCTTCCGCAAAGCTGCTGTTCTCTGAAAACGGCAGCAAACAGAAAGTGGATTGTCCAGAACTGACTCATATACCTCCCCGGTAGTCGGACTGCCCTGGGAGGCAACAGCGGCGCGCTGATTCACCACGTCTACAGACCAGCTATCGCGTGCCGGTAGAACGCTCGGCTGCGCGGTGTAACCGCAATTGGGCGCTCCACCCTATCGCAACAAAACGTCACGTCTTTCCACCCGGGTCGCTGGCGATCGGGAAGTTGGGTCCGCAACGTCGCGCTAACAGACTCGTCCTGAGCACGTGACCAACAACCCCGAGCACACGCAAGAAAACAACGGCCTCCTTAGGATGCCGCAAGTTTGACATCTTTCGCGCGCCTGATGTCGGCCGCTGCTATACTCAAGAAGCGTTCCTCATCAGGACGCACCCTGGTTTCACCGGAGCCGCTCTTACGACCAAACTGCCGTAACAAGCCCGGCCAATCACGGCCATCGTTTGCAACGGAGGTTTGTTCGATGTCTTTTCAACGCACCTTTCCTAGAACGTTTTCTCCAGGATCCATCCTGGTCCATGCTCCGGCTGCGTCTGGCGTGTATGGGATTTCGAATCACCGCGAGTGGCTCGTGATCCAATCTTCGGCCAACATTCAAGCTGACCTGCTTGCGTATGCGACAGGCGCTGAATCACATGAACTTTCGGCACTCATGCCGACGGGCTTCACGTTTGAAACGTGTCACGAGTCGATACGCCATGGGCGCCGCGATGCGCTCGTCAAGCAGTACCTACCCGTGTACACCACCTCGCAATCGTAGCCAACGGAGGCTGATATGAATTTCTTACTCGCTGGGTTCAAGGAAGGCAGTGGTTCGCGCAACTTCTCCTTCGACTGCGTTGCCGCCGATCGTTCGCGCACGACAGTGGTTGTCGGCGCGGATATGGCTCTGGCGCGCAAGTACGCCATACGATTGCAAGAACTGCCCCTGCTCTGTGTCCGATTGCTCGAAAGCCTCGGCGAGGAGGAACGGAAAGCAACACTCACACTAACCGAGGGCCACATGATGGCGAGCCAGACCGAGGCTCGACTCTCCGTACTCAAAAAGACTCATCGCCAAAGCCCCGCAAGGTCAGCCAGCGCCGGACAAGCGTGGCGCAATCCCGCCTGAAGCAGGGCGGCTGATAACGCGGACACGTGGGATCTTCGCCTAGTCATCCCGCGGAAGGGCTCGCGCACTTGTGCTTCACATGACGAAGGAGCAGTATGGCCCAATTTCTGAAAGACGGTAGCGACTCGCGACCAGAGGCGGTAATCACGGAACCTCGATCGCCATCGCAGGTCCTGACGGGTTCCCAAAGCCAGATCGAGTGGGCCGAGCGCATCAGGCAAACAGCGAGCGATGAGTTCGATCGCGTTGCCCGTTCCTTCCGCACTGTAGCCGCGGCTCAAGAAGGACCAAAGCGCGTCAGGACTGAGTCCATTCTCGCGATATTGGAAGATCAGCGGCAAGCCGTAATGAGCCGAACCGACGCGGGTTACTTCATTCGGGATTGGCAGGACATTAGCGACCAGGTCCGGCAAATGCTCGGCAGGGATCCAAGGCTTCACGCACTGAAGGCCGACATCGGCCGAGGAGAGCCGAAGTGAGACAAGTAAGAAGAGCTATCCGACTCCTCGGCGCGCCATGGCATCGTGAGTCTTCCTCCTGTTGTCCCCGCTGCCGGTCCATCGACTTCCGAAATGTGGGAATTCGCAACGGCATGGAGAAGACCCTTTACTGGCTGGTCCATCCCTTTCGATGCTCGCTTTGCGGTCACCACTTCTTTCTCTTCCGATGGCAAATACCGTTGGCTGAAGGAACCTTGTGAAAGCGGGACCGCGTCCGCCGACTTAGGCAGGTGAGGAAGACCTGGAATACACTCGCGATGAGTAACTTCGCAGCTAGAAGTCTCTCCTCACCGACGCCCTTCGCGGCAATTCCCTCGACGCCCGATTCAATCCGCGATCCCGCACCAGCCAACGGAGCCGTAGCAGCCATGATGGTTCCGGCCTTCCTCTCGCGTCGGCGTTTGAAAAAAGCACGATCAGCGCTTAAGGAATCGTCAGCACCTGTCCAACCTGAATCTTGTCAGGATCGCTGAGCTTGTCTCGATTCGCTTCGAAAATCCTTTGATACTGGCCCGCGTCACCGTACACTTGCTTGCTGATCTTTGAGAGCGTATCCCCTGATTGCACGGTGTAGGTTTGCCCCGCGCTACGATTCCGCGAGCTCTCCTGAGCATCCGCTTGACCTTGCGAATTGATATCGGCGGTCAAGTCAGTAAATCCGGGATCCACTCTCTTGATCTCATCCCAAACACGGTTCTTCGCCGCATCCGAAGGAACGGTCGCGCGCACGAGCAGCTTTCCGCCTTCCAGGTGCACATTCTGCAACTGTGCGCCCGCCTCCTGCTTGATCAGGTTGATCACCGATTGATACTTGGACTTCAATTGTTGTTCATCAGCCATACAACCTAGACTCCGACCGAAAGCCAAATTGCCGCTACAATCGGCGCGCCGGCAACAACTCACGGTTGCCGATTGCATAACTAACGTAAACGGGAAATCTCGCGTTCGGAGCCACCTCAATGGCCCTCATCGGATGTGCCAAAGCAATAGAGCGACAAGGCAGTGCGCACGAAAATCTTCCCATCTGAAAGCGCCGGGGTGGCGTAGCACGGATCATCCAGATCGTTGGTCGCAAGTACGGTCCAATCACCCCCGGCCCTCACCACTACGATTTTCCCGGTATCCGAAGTGAAGTATAGCCGTCCTTCCGCCGCCACAGGAGAGGCGTAGTAGCCGTCCAATGCACCCGCGAGCCTGCCTGTCTTCGTGGCGCCGCCCGTCTCGAGGTCAAGTGCCGTTACAATTCCTCCCATGTTGACGTAATACTCAACACCCCCGTAGGCTAGCGGGGTTGCGACTCGGGCGATACCCTTGGTATACGACCAGCGTGTCCCGCGCGCGGGCGATCTTTCCGCCGGCGTACCTATGTTTGTTGCAGCCACCGACGGCTTACCTTGATACCCGCTCCAAAACGCCTTCCACTCGGCCGGCGAAATTCTTCCATCGCGATTGCCAAGTTCTTTCGCGACCATGTTAAGAGTGCGAGCTGTCTGCCATTCCTTCGCCTCGGTTGGGATATCGGTCGCACCCACAACCCCATCTCCGTCTTTATCAGGGAACGGAGGCGTTTCCTCCATCGCAGTCTCCATCGAAACCACCGTCCGGTCATCAACCAGAACCGGGCTGGCTACGACGCTTCCGCGTTGATCGGCGACGCTCCACCGTCGTTCGCCGCTGCTGGTGTCATAGGACGACAGATCCACGGCCCCAAGTACGAGCACCTCCGACCCGCCCTCGGCCAGCGGACGCAGAACGGGCGTCGAGTAATTGAGAGCGAATGCCGGCCGCTCTGCCTCCCACTTCTTTCTACCGGAGTCGCGATCGAAACCCGCAATCAACGAACCGGAGAAGCCATCCATCACTAGAATGACCGTGTCACCCGCGAGAATCGGGGAGGTGCCCATCCCCCAGAGGCTGGAAAATGGCCCTAGTGGCGTCCTCCATCGTTCGTTACCCCTGCCGTCGCATGAGATCAGGCCGTAGTCGCCGAAAAATGCATATACATTCGTTCCGTCGGTTACAGCCGAGGGGCTTGCGCCGTCATTTGAAGGATTCTTATACTCTCTGCGTGGGGGGACCAACGAACGGTCCCAAACCGTTTTCCCCGTGATTCGATCCAACGAGATCACGTGCAGCTTATCGCCCGTATCCGAC
>DASQDN010000374.1:0-6586 GCA_035634155.1 Bryobacteraceae bacterium
GCAACCGGCCGTGTCAACGCCAGATCTTCCATCGATTGCAGTCGCTTGCGCCAGTGAGAGCGGGCAACGTCAGCAGCATCGCCACGACCGCCATAAGGCGCAGTCCCATCGGGATTGGCTGATCGGCGTGACCTTGCAAACCTTCTACTATTTGATCCTCGCGCCTAAGTGCTGACACCGCAAGTGCTTGCAGGTATCGCAGGTGAGTGCGAAACACCTGGCCGCCCGCCGAACTCTAAACCTTCAGGAGCATGGATTATGTCCCCTTCGATTGCTCTCCCGGTCTTCGCCGCTTTCGCGTTGCTGTTGCCGGCTGCCCCGGATCGGAGCCGAACCACCGCCGATGTCACCGCAACTTCTGAGTTCGGAGCCCGCCTTGAGCGATACCTCGAGCTGCGGAAGGAGGCCTTGAAATCCGCCCCGGCCATCAGGAAGAACGCGGAACCAGAAAACGTGCTCGCTCGTGAGAAAGCGCTGGCCGCCATGATTCGGAAAGCGCGTGTCAACGCCCGTGCGGGTGAGATCTTTACTCCGGCGGCCAGGAAGCACTTTCGGGCAGTGACGATGGCGGAGGTCCACGACCGAGGTGGCGCTCCCGTGAAAGAGACCATCAAGCTGGGCAACCCTCCCGCGGATCCTGAAGGCGCGGACGTGAAACTGCAGGTGAATGGCGCTTATCCCAAAGCCGCTCCCAAATCGACAATGCCACCTTCGGTGCTCCACCGATTTCCCAAGCTTCCCCCAGAGCTTGAATATCGATTCGTCGGCAGGGCCTTAATCCTTCTTGACACCGCCGCGAATCTGATTGTGGATTATGCCCCTGAAGTAGGACCCGCGTTATGACCAAGCATCTGTTCCTTGCAACGGTGGTGGCGCTGCTTGCGTGCGGTGACGCCGGAGCACAGTCGTCGACGGCGCCGCGTTTGCCCAATAAGCCGGACTCGGTCAAGTTCCTCGTGCTGGGCGATACCGGCACCGGCGATCGTGCGCAATACGAGATCGCCCAGCAAGCGATCCGCTCACGCGCAACGTTCAACTACTCGTTTGCGATCCTGCTGGGGGACAACCTGTACGGCGGCGAGAAGCCGTCGGATTACGACAAGAAGTTTGAGCGTCCGTACAAGCCGCTGCTTGACGCGGGAGTGAAGTTCTACGCATCGCTAGGGAATCACGACGACGCCAATCAGCGATTCTACAAGCACTTCAACATGAACGGGGAACGCTATTACTCGTTCAAGCCGAAAGACGGCGTGCGGCTGTTCGCCCTGGACAGCAATTACATGACGCAGGAACAACTGCAGTGGGCGGATAAGGAACTCGCCAGCTCCGGCAGCGAATGGAAGATCGCGTTCTTCCATCATCCACTTTATTCCTCCGGCAAGAGGCACGGTCCCGATGACGAACTGCGACAGGCGCTGGAACCCTTACTGGTTAAGCACGGCGTCAGCGTGGCCTTCACCGGCCATGAGCATTTCTACGAACGCATCAAGCCCCAGAAGGGCGTGCATCACTTCATCGTGGGCTCGGCTGGCAAACTAAGGAAGTCCAACATTCGTGCGCAAGAACAGACAGCGCGAGGCTTCGATCAGGATCTCGCGTTTATGCTGGTGGAGATTGACGGTGACACGATGTCTTTTCAGACCATCAGCCGGACCGGTGCGGTGGTGGATTTTGGAACGGTTGAGAAGTTCGGAAAGAAAGCGCCTGCCGTCATCACCGATGCTGCTCCGCCAGACGACCGTTCGGGCGGAGCCGTGAACGGCGCGGGCGAGCAGAACAAATCGCGGAAGCAGTAAGTGCGGTCTGCGTCAGAAAAGCTTCAACTGACGGGGCTTCGCGGGCTTGTCGTCGAACACGGACCGGCCATTCAGGCCTTTGGAAATCGCATTCTCGTGCGCGACGACCGCCTCGAAATCCGCCTCGGGTTGTGCCCGCCGCTCCACGATTCGCACGAACTGCTCCAGCCTGCGCATCCCATCCAGCTTCTCGGTGTCGCCCATCTTCGCGGCATCCAAAGCACGCCGGAGCACGTCGATCGTCTCGTCGTAGGTCTTCAACGGGACAGGGAAAGGATGCCGGTCCTTGCCTCCCAGCGCGAACGAATATCGAGCGGGATCAGAAAAGCGCGCAGGCGTTCCATGGACCACCTCGGCGATCTGCGCCAGCGTTTGCAACGTTCTCGGCCCGAGTTGCTCGGTGAGTAGTAGCTCAGCGAAATCGTGGAACTGGCGGTTATACGCCGTCGCCAGTACCGCGCCGAGACGCTTCAGATCTACGTCGCGCGCGGTGACTGCATGATGCCGAGCCATGGTCAACGTCCGTCCAGGATCGTCGCGGCTGATGGTGAGTAGCGCTGATCGCGCTGCGTCAGCCCTCGTGTCTACCAGGTTCAGGATCTCCCCGCGCGGCTCGCCCACAATACCCGTATGAGGGTCATTCACGAAATCCCGTACGGACGGAGAGTGCCAGTGGTAACGGCGAGCGTATCCGGTCGCATCGTTCATGCCTTGCTGCACAACCGCCCAGTCCCCCTCTGCGGTAAGCAGGAAACCGTGAAGGTACAACTGGAACCCGTCTGCCACGGCGTTATTGTCAATCTTGGCCGTCAGTTTGCTCGACCGAATGAGTGCGTCGCCCGGTAAGCCTGTGCGGTCGGCGATGATCCGCAACTCTTCCGGCGTGCGACGGGATTGCTTGCCGCGTCCCCCGCAAATCCAGATGCCGAGTTCATGGGCGCGAGGATTCAGCCCGCGTTTCAAGGCGCCGAGCACGGACGTCGTGATTCCTGAAGAATGCCAGTCCATGCCCATCACGGCGCCGAAGGCCTGGAACCAGTAAGGATCGCTGACCCGCGACAGGAACTCCGCTCGGCCATAATGATGCACAACCGACTCGGTGATGGCTGTCCCGAGTAGCGTCATGCGCTCGCTGAGCCACGGCGGCACACGACCGCCATGCAGAGGTAGATCCGCATGGCCCGAGCGCTTCATGTCTCTATTGTCAACAGCGCCGGCGTGCGGCCCGATATTTAGGTGTCGGCCTAACCGATTGGGTTCGCCTCAGGCAACTGGTATGGGCTGCGTGGAAAAGCCGGAACACCTCAAGAAATGGTTCACGCCCGCGTCGCGGACAATGTTCATTGCGAGATCGATATGCGGCCCGGAGGATCCCGCGATTCGCATCCCGAATACTAATTGGTGCGAGGAGTTGTACTCGCGGCCATGAAGGCGCGTGGATCCGGAGAGGTGCAGCGCGCAACGGTTCTATATGATTGTTGTATACCGCAGATGAGTCGCTTCCTCCTCCTCCTTCTTTTATGGACGGCTCCGATCCTTCGCTCCGCCGAGTGGATCCGGATCGCCTCCCCAAACTTCGAACTGTATACAACAGCCTCCGAAGACGAGGCTCGCGCCACAATTGAGACGTTTGAGCGCACGCGCGACTTCTTTCTGAGCGCCAAATCTTTCCTTGCGCCGCCCGCGCTTCCGGTTGTGCTGGTGGCGTTCAGTAGCGCAAGGGAGTATAAGCCGTACAGCCCAAGAGAGCTTGTGCCCGCGTACTTCGCCGGCGACGAGCAGCGGGACTACGTAGTGATGAGCGACGTCGGCGAGGACCGAACCCGGGTGGCTATTCACGAGTACGTGCACGTCCTGGTGCGGCATTCCGGACTTGAACTCCCCGTGTGGCTGCATGAAGGCTTGGCAGACGTGTACTCCGGCATGCGCACGCGCGAGGGAAGCATCTTGGTCGGCAATCTCCCCGATGATCGCGCGTACTCACTTGGAAGCGGTAACTGGATGCGCCTGGCTGCCGTGTTGAACGCAACCCAGAAATCACCCGAGTACAACGAAGCAGACCGAAGCGGCATGTTCTACGCGCAAAGCTGCCTGCTTGCGCACATGCTGCTGCTGAGCGAAGAATACTCGGGAAAGTTCGCGACATTCGTGGACCGGATCTCCGGTTCATCCTCTGCGCAGACCATTTTTGGCGAGGTCTATGGGAAATCCATCGCCGAGATCGAGAAGGACATGCTGGCCTACTTCCGCCAAACCCGGATCGGCGGGGCCACCTTCAAGATGACCGCCAACAAGGCTGCGATTGAAAGCGCGCGACCGGCAACCGACGTTGAGATCGGCATCACCCTGGCGAAGCTCACGGGCATGCTGGGCCGGTTTGAAGACGCGAAACGACAACTGGCCGCGCTTTCAGCGGCGAATCCCGCGGACCGTGCGATTGATGAAGCTCAGGCCTATCTGACCTTGCGTAGTGGTGACAGCTCGGGAGCGCTCGAAAAATTTCGACAGCTCGTTGCGCGGGAAGGAAGCGGTTGGAAGCTTTACTTCGACTATGCGCGGCTGCTGCATATGGCGCGTGCCGAGCGGGGTGCGAAAGTAGCTGCTCTTCATAAAGCAGTCGAACTAAATCCCGGGTTCGGTCCTGCACGCCTCATGCTCGGAAGCGAGCTTTACGCGCAAGGGCGGCGGGCCGACGCGCTCGACCAACTGCGGCAGATTGAAACGATTGATCGCAGGAATGGGGCAGAGATGCATTTGCTGATGGCGCGCGCGGCGGCGGAACTTGGGGACTCCGCGAACGCTCGCCGCTACGCCGAAGAGGCGCGAAAACACGCGCGGCGTCCGGAGGATGCTGCTCGAATCGAGGCAGTCCTGCGTGAAGCGGAAGCCGCTGCTACCGCATCGCGCTCCGCAGCGCGGCCCGAGTTGGAGGAGGACGAGCGACGGCCGGTCATTCGCCGCCGCCCGCCTCCGAAACGCCGCTAGGCCGACGGATTACTTCTTCGGCTTATAGCCTTGCCAAACGTACTCAAGCGCCAGGGGCAGAGTCGCCGCCTTAACGGCGCGGTCGCAGTGTCCCGAGTTCTTCGTAAACACGAACTGATAGGGATAGCCTTTGTCGGTCAGCACCTTCGCCATGCGTTCATTGGCGAGGACCCAGTCATGATAGGCATCCCGCGTACTCAGATTGTCGCGGTCACTGACATGCATCCAAATCCGCAGAGGCTTCTTCGCGCTGTTGGGAATCAAGGTTTCGTGGTAATCCCATGCCCCATGCGGAGTCTCCGCGTTAAACGGATACTGCTGGTAAACGAACGTACCCGAGTAGCTCAGCACACGATGATAAAGGTCCGTGCGATACCACGCCATCGACATCGCAGCGGCCGCGCCTGAGCTGCAGCCCATGGCGGCCCGGCCATCGGGATCGCGCGTCAGCTTCAGGTTGTACTGCTTTTCTACCAGCGGCAGCACTTCCGTCTCCACAAACTCGGCATACTTGCCGGACATCGTGTCGTATTCAAGACCGCGCTGACTGCCTTGGCCGTCGCCACCACCGTGGGCAATGGAAACCGCAATCATCGCAGGCACACGTTTCTCGGCGATCAGGTTGTCGAGAGCAATGAACAGGTTGCGATCCGGTCCGTCGGTACCCACCAGCAACGGGGCCTCGGTTCCGGGCACATACTGCTTGGGCACATAAACGGCCACTTTGCGCGTGTAAGGAGTCGGGACACTCGCGATGATCATCTGGCCGGGGCGATTCGGATCCGGCTGGGGCGGGGTATTGCGATCGCGCGATATGCCCGGATAAATCTTGCTGTCCTTGGAATCGATGGTGAATTCAAAGATCTGCCCCTGCGGCACGCCTTCCTTCACGGTCATTTCCGGAGCCGGTTTATAAGTGGGGCCGATGACGAAGTTACCGTTGTCCTTTGGAGACGGCAGCTCGCCGTCCGGCATTTCCTTTGCCTTGACATACCCGGGCGTGTTCGGATCGCGCGTCGGCGGGGGTGTGCGCTGGGGCTTTGCGGGCTGGGTCTGGGGAGCATTCGGCTGAGTCGCGGCGGCGGGTTCTTGCGGCGCAGGCGTTTGCGCCAGGGCCGGAAGCAAAGCGGCAACAAGGCCGATCGGCAGCGCGCTGCAGGGAAGACGGAACATTCAGAACTCCTTTTCACGAAAAGATTCAACTGACCCTGCGGCCCAAACCCGGCGCTGTGAACGCGCGCATCCCCCATCAGAGTCCACTTCTACTCGGGCTAACATACCACACGCCCGGCAAATCGACGTACGATAAAGGCGTGATGACTGCCTGTCGAGCTTTCACCGCGGCCGCTGTCTTTGCCATCGGCGCCAGTGCCGCGCCGGCTTCCGTTCGGGAATACCCCGTAAAGCCAGTGCCGTTCACAGCCGTTCAGCTCACCGATAACTTCTGGGCTCCACGCATTCACATTAATCGCACGGTAACACTTCCAACCGCCTTCCAGAAATGCGAAGAGACAGGCCGCGTAGACAACTTCGTCCACGCGGCGCAAGCGCTGCGCGGCGAGATCGGCGAGAAGGAACGCGCGCAGATTCCTGGCTTCCCCTTCGACGATACGGATCTTTTCAAAGTGATCGAAGGCGCATCGTACGCGCTCAGCGTTCGTCCGGATCCCAAGCTCGACCTGTACATCGACGGCCTGATCGGAAAGATCGCCGCCGCTCAGGAAAAAGACGGATACCTGTACACGGCGCGCACGATCCATCCGGAGAAGCCGCACGCGTGGTCGGGCAAGGAACGTTGGGTACTC
>DASQDN010000375.1:0-2762 GCA_035634155.1 Bryobacteraceae bacterium
ACTTCGGCCTGTGACCTTGCCTCCCCCACTCATCGGCGTGGGCCTAGCCGGTAATTGCAAACGCAATCACCGCAAATCAACTGGAGGTGCGTTTGGCAACTACACTTGGCCCATTTCGGCGGTTTAATCTGGCCCACCCTCAGGCCTGATGGTTGTAGGGCAGGTTTTTCGGTCCTGTCCTAAATGAAAAGAGTCGTCGTCGAAGCGGTGGGAATGTGGGAATCGCGCCGGTTTTGCGCGATTTCCAAGGTCGGTGGGAAGGGTGGGAAGCCTGGGTTTGGCTTTCCATGCTTTCCACGGACCGGCATTTCCACGGCTTACTTGTCTGCTGTTGCTTTTCCTCCCTTCTTCTGTCGTTCGAGAGTCCGCCGGAAGCGGTAGGACTCAGTTCCGGTCTCGAGGATGTGCGCTCGATCTGTGATTCGGTCCAGCAGCGCCTTGCAAAGGCGGGCGTTAGGAATTACTTGCGTCCACTCGGAGAACGGCAGGTTCGTTGTGAGAACGACGGCTGTTCGCTCTGCCCGTTCAGCAATCACCTGGAAGAGAAACTCGGCGCCCACTTCGGCGAGTGGAACATAGCCAACCTCGTCGATTGCGATTAGATCGTACCGGCTCCACCGTGCCATCACGCGCCGCAATTGAAGCTGGTGCTTGGCTTCAACCAGTTCATTTACCAAAGCCGCCGCGGTCGTGAAGCGAACTCGTCGCTTCTGCCGGCATGCGGCAACACACAACCCGGTGAGGAGATGCGTCTTGCCGGTTCCGCAGTCGCCAATAAGAAGAACCGGCTCCGCACGTTCTATGTATCCGCCGTTGGCCAGGTCCCGCATCTTCGCGGCCGTGACCTGCGGTGACTGGCTGAAGTCGAACTCTTCGATTGTCTTTACCCGTGGTAGTCGTGCTTCCTTGATTCGCCGATCAATCGTGTTCTTTTCGCGCTCTTCCATCTCAACCGTGAGCAGCGCTTCGAGATATGCCAAGTGCGTCGTCTTCTCGCGTACAGCCTGCTCGGCAAGCGTCCCGAACTGTGATCCGATCGTCGGCATGCGCAGCGCCTTGCAATGCTGTCTGATCGTGGCGTTCTGCAACTCAACCATTGGGGTGCTCATTGAGCGCCGCCAACGCTGAGTAACTGATCATATTCATTCATCACGGGCAACGGCCGTTGATACCGTTCGAGCGAGCCAATATCCATCGCTTCACAGACGGGTCTGTTCAGATCGGTAGCTTGGAGCAGATGCTGGACGGCAGCCGTGTCAGTACAGCCGGTTTCAAGTGCGGTCTCGATTGCTTGTCGGAGTCGGTCCCGGCCAACCTCTTTGGTCAGCTTCAGCAGATCGATCATCTGCCTGGTACCGCTCTGTTTACCGTGCCGCGTGATCAGAGCCTGCCAGATCTCGTCGAAACTGTCGGGCCATAAACCAGCTCGTCGTTGCTGCTCGAGAGGCCGGGATCCGGCCAGTGCGCCAGGCTTTCGAGAGAGGATGTCCAGGTAATGCTCGAGGTCGAGTACCTGCTGTTGACGGCTGTAGCATCGTTCATGGCGAGCGACGCAGTGCCCGTCATGCCAGAGCTCGACCGCGTTGGCGTACACCTTGGCCTGAACCTGTGTGCCTGGTTTCAATGGGACAGAATACGCATTCGTCAGGACTTTCGCACACCCAAGGCTGTTCACCGTTGGAAAGCTCGTCTGCGCCAGATCCATCCCTTCGGCTACCACTGGCAGCAGGTGATCCCGTTCTACAAGCACCGCCGCACCTACCGTAAGCTCGCGACCCTCAATTCGCCGTTGCTCATCGCGATGACAGGCAGCGATTATCTGCCGGTTTAGATCGCCAATGTCGGTCGCCTTTGGGACAGGAACCCAGTGATTTCTGCGGAAGTAGCCGACCTCGCCTTCTACGCCGCCTTTCTCATGGGCCTCGGCCGGTGTACAGAACTCACTTGCAAACCGCCAATGCGAACGGAACGCGATAAACCTAGCGGTCTCTTCACGTCGGTATCCGCGCAGTATCCTTTTCACCGCCGACGTGAGATTGTCATACCGCAGCTTACGGAACACGCCGCAAAAGTAGGCAAAGGCCAATTCATGCGCCTCGAGGAACGCCTGCTGAGTCGAGTGGAGATAGGCGCAATGAAAAGCGGCGCCACTCGCCATGCTTCGCATAGAGAAAACCTGTAGCTTCGTCCGCTCGCCCGCCAGATCTGCGTACGCCTCGTACCAATCCACCTGTGCTTCAACGCCCCACGGGTAACTTTGCGGGACGAATGTCTCATGAACAAGAAGCCCGAGCACGGCTTTTTGCTCTTGAACATATTCGCGAACCGTCCGCTCGCTGATCTGGCTTTCCGGCATCTCCGCGCGAATGCGCTCCCAGATACGATGTGCCGTATGCCGCTGCTTGCGCGGCGCCTTCCGATCGGCCTCCAAAACATCATTAATGAAAGCCGCTACGGCGGCTATCTTCCAACGTGGGCGTTCAGTCTTCTTACGTGGCCTTGGCAACGCGCATTCGATTGCCTCGCGGACCATGCGCCGGTGCACTTTTAACTTGCTGGCCACGCCGGCGATCGTGCCGACGCCAAACTCGTACTCTCTGCGGATCTCCTCGAACATTTCCACCTTTGATCTCCAATCCAACGAGTTCCTCCGCTCGGGCTATCGCCCGGATTCAGAGTACTCGGTCGTTTAGAGGGTGGGCCAGAACAAACCGCCGAACTGGGCCAGTTAAGAATACCGAAATCACCCGCCAGCCGATCGG
>DASQDN010000376.1:0-4821 GCA_035634155.1 Bryobacteraceae bacterium
CACCGATGAAACCTTTCCTTAGCCAGGATGGTCAAACCGAATCGTAGTGTATGATTGCTTGCATTTGCCACGGAGAATAGATGGTGACCAGGATCTTAGTCGCCGAGGATAACCCAGCAGACGTGTACCTGCTCCGCGAGGCCTTCGGCCTTCAAGGGGAGCAGGTAGAAATGATCGTGGTTACGGACGGAGAACAGGCGCTCGATTTCGTCCAAAAGCAGGGGAATTTTGCGAATTCAGAAACGCCCGACCTGGTGGTTCTCGATCTGAATCTGCCGAAAAGCGAGGGCAGCGACGTGCTTCGCTGCATCCGTGGCAGAGAAGAATACAAGGGTGTCCCCGTCGTTGTGTTAACGTCATCGGACTCGCCGCGCGACCGCAAAACCATTGAGAGCCTCGGCGCGAGCTGCTTTATCACCAAGCCCTCCGACCTGGACTCCTTCCTCGCTCTCGGCAGAACATTGATGGGCTTCATCGGCGCGCCGTTTACGAACCGGGCCCATCCGGTTCACGCCACTTAGCGGCGTAGTCCATCGCCAGAAAATCGAAGTCGCAGCCTTTGTCCGCCTGCGTGACGTGCTCCAGGAACAGCCGTCCGTAGCCTCGCTGGTAGTGCGGTCGCGGAGGCCGAAACGCCTTCGAACGCCGCGCCCACTCATCCTCCGAAATATGGAGCGTCAAGGATCGCGCCGGTACATCCAGCGCGATCTCATCCCCGGTCTGCACCAGGTTTAACGGACCGCCGACCGCCGACTCCGGCGCCACATGCAGCACCACCGTTCCGAAACTCGTTCCGCTCATCCGAGCGTCTGAGATTCGGACGACATCGTTGATCCCCTGCCGCAGCAGCATCCGCGGCATCGGGAGCCAACCCCATTCGGGGAAGCCCGGCGCGCCTTTCGGACCGCCGTTCTTCATCACCAGAATCGTGTTGCGATCGATGGGCAGGTAATCCTGATCCACCTGCGCTTCCATCTCGGCATGATTCTCAAACACGTACGCCTTGCCGCGATGCTGCAGCAGTTCGGGTGATGCGGCCGAGTGCTTAATCACGGCGCCGTCCGGACACAGATTCCCGCGCAAAATCGCGAGCCCACCCTCTGCCGACATCGCGCGCTCCACCGGGCGGATCACGTCCTCGTTCCAGGTCTGCGCGTTTTCGACATTCTCACCGAGGCTCTTGCCGTTGACGGTCAGGCACTCGCGATGCAGCAGCGGCAGGATGTTCCGAAGCAGCGCCGGGAGGCCGCCCGAATGGAAGAAGTCCTCCATCAGGTACTCGCCGGAAGGCTTGATGTTGGCCAGGTACGGCGTCTTCCGCGAGATCCGGTCGAAGTCCTGCACGGTAAGCGGCACGCCGAGCCGGCCCGCGATCGCGATCAGATGCACCACCGCGTTGGTCGACCCGCCCAGAGCCATCAGCGTTGTTACCGCGTTCTCAAACGCCTCGCGCGTCATGATGCGCGACGGCCGCAGATCCTGGTCAACCATCTCCACAATCCGCCGTCCGCTCAGTTCCGCGATTGCTTTACGCCGCGAGTCCGGCGCCGGAATCGCCGCGCAACCGGGCAGCATCATCCCCATGGCTTCGGCAAGGTTCGTCATGGTCGACGCTGTACCCATCACGGTACAGTGGCCGACCGTGCGCGATACGCAGCCTTCGATTTCGTTTAGTTCCTCTTCGGTCAGCTTGCCCCCGCGGTACAGGTCGAAGAGCTTCCGTCCATCGGTGCCGGACGCAATCCGCTTGCCCCGCCAATTGCCCGCGAACATCGGGCCGGCGGACACCATAATGGCCGGGATGTCGGCACTGGCGGCTCCCATCAACTGCGCAGGCGTCGTCTTGTCGCAGCCGCACAACAGCACTACGCCGTCGAGTGGATTGGCCCGGATTGACTCCTCCACATCCATCGCCATCAGGTTGCGGAACAGCATCGTCGTCGGGCGCATAAACGTCTCGCCAAGCGATATGGTGGGAAACTCGAACGGCACACCGCCTGCCGCGATCACGCCGCGCTTCACCGACTCGGCTACATCGCGCAGGCCCATGTTGCAGTTATTCAACTCGCTCCATGAGTTGCAAATGCCGATAATCGGTTTCCCGTCGAAAACGTCGGGGTTCAAGCCCTCGCTACGCAGGTACGTGCGGCGAGCAAAATTGTAATAGTCGGCTCCGCGAAACCATGTCTGGCTGCGGAGCATTCGGCGAGCCATGCGTTCATTGTCGCGCGCTCTCTTTTGAGCCGTGCAAAACATACGCGAAGCCCGCCAACGCGGCGGCGCCGGTCAACGGCCCGGTAACACTGGTGGCCGCCAGCGGTAGCAGCACCGCCAGCGTCAGCCCCACGCTTGCAATCACGATCGCGTTCAATGCGTCGCGCGCCACAGGATGATCCGCGCGAGCGCCCAGGTAACGGAGGATAGGAATCACAATGACCGCAGGTGTAATCAAGGCGAGCCACGCGGCAATCGCGCCCGGTACGCCCGCCGTGAAGTACCCGATGCTCACGATATACATGCCGATGGGCCCTGGACTCACGCGCCCGGCAACTAGCGCCGTGTTCATCTGCGCATCGGTAATCACGCGGCGGTTCGTCACCAACTCATCGCGAACTACCGGCAACGCCCCAAGTCCGCTGAATGCCGACACCGTTGCCTTCAACAACACGAAATATAGGACCACCACGTTCACGGCGCAGGCTCCCGCCACAAGGCGCCGACCACTCCGGCCGCCAACAAGACACGTAGCGGAGGTACATCCAGCACCTGCAGCGCGATCGCGCCCGCAAGCAGCGCCGCGGTCCGAACCCAAGAACTCCCGCGTAAGTGCGGCCGCAACAAAGGCCAGCAGCTTGCCGCTACCAGGCCGATCGCCACCGCTGCAGCTACTTGGATCGCGACTGCTGCCCTCGGGTCATCCCGCCACCACTCGAGCAGAATCGTGATCGCGACCGTCACCGCCGAACAGGGCAGCGACGCGCCGGCCAGCGCAATCAAAGCCCCCGCGAAACCACGCATCTGCCAGCCAAGCGCCGTGCAAAACGCAAATACGTTCGTCCCGGGCGTCAATCGCGACAACGCATACGCCAGCCGGAACCTTGGCCGCGGCAGCCATCCATGCTTATGGACAAGCGCCTTTTCCAAGGCCACTGTCGTTGGCCCGCCGCCGCCAAACGTCAGCGACCCATCGCGAGCCATGATGCCTGCGATGTCTTTCAACCCGGGTACCATAACGGTTTGCGTATAGGTTTACACACGTCCAAATCGGGTTCGCTGGAACGCGCCGCGCTGAAGGCGCATGAGGTCGGAGCCAACTGCTTCCAGATCTTCTCCTCCAGCCCGCGTATGTGGCGAGCCAGCACGCCGGACCCGGCCGACATCCATCTGTTGAAAGCCGCCCGCGAGCGTTATGATCTCGCGCCGATGGTGATTCACGACAGCTATCTCATCAACCTCGGCTCGCGCGATCCCGCCATCCGCAAGTCCTCCGTCGCCGCCTTTCGAGGTGAGATCGAGCGAGCCCTGGCCATTGGCGCGGAGTACCTCGTGATGCACCCCGGCAACTACAAGGGACAAACGGTGGAGGAAGGACTCTGCGCCGTCATCGAAGGCATCGAAGAAGCAGCGCAAGGCTTAAGTAGTCAGCACCTGCGGATCCTGCTGGAAAACACCGTCGGTTGTGGCGGTCAACTCGGCAGCAAGTTCGAAGAACTCCGAGCGTTGCGAGAACTCACGCAGCAGCGTGTTGAGATCGGCATCGGCTTTTGCCTCGATACATGCCACTGCTTTGCAAACGGCGCGTACAACGTAGCCACGGCCGAAGGTTTAGAACATACGGTCGAACAGATTGAAAATATCCTGGGACTGGATCACGTCAACGTGATCCACACCAACGATTCGAAAGGAGGTTTAGCATCGCGCCTGGACAGGCACCAGAACATCGGCGAAGGCCACATCGGAGCCGAAGCGTTCCGCCGCATCCTGCAGCACCCGAAGCTGCGCGACAAGGCCTTCATCCTCGAAACGCCGGTCGATAACCCAGGCGATGATAAAAAGAACGTCGATACGCTGAAGGAGCTGGCTGCAATCAAGCCGCGACGCCGGCCGCGCGCATCAAAGCTTTGATGTGGCCTACCGCGTAAGCCCAACCGATCCGCGACTGCGTATCGCCCGGGATCTCGGGAACGTGGTCCGGATAGATCATGTTCGAATAGCCGACTTCCTTGAACGCCTTCATGGCCGCCAGCATGTCTGCTTGCCCTTCGTCCAGGTACACTTCGGTGTACTTCAACCGAGGAACATCGGTGATGACATTGCGAAAGTGTACGTGGTTGATCTGCTTCCGTTTGCCGAAGTAGCGGATCATCTCCGCGGGATCGTGGCCCATCTCGCGAGTCACGCCGGTATCGAATGTGATGCCGTTTGCGGGGCTGCGAACGATGTCCACCAGTCGCTTGAGTCCTTCGATACTGCCCAGGATCTGGGCAGTGCCTCGAAACGTGGGCGGCGGCGGATCGTTGGGATGCACTGCCATCTTCACCCCTGCCTTCTCGGCCACGGGAATCACGGCCTTCAGAAAGTAGGTGTACCGGGCCCACAAGTCTTCGGCCGAGTGCTCGCCCACATCCGGTAGCACCTCGAGCTTGGCATTGCGGTCAGCGTCATGCGCCGCGTAGATCGATCCGCCCCGTCCGGGAGCCGTCGTGTAGCCGCCCATTGCGCGTAGCGCGTAGAAGTTGTATTCCACCACCGGAATGCCCACTCGTCCGGCGACGCGAATCGATTCCTGAACGCGCTCGATGGCCGCATCGCGACCCGGAC
>DASQDN010000377.1:0-3659 GCA_035634155.1 Bryobacteraceae bacterium
GGCGGACGCAGCGTCACCACCGGAAAGCCATTGCGTTGATGCATGCGGAACAGAGCGCGTTCGCTCATCGCCTTATTCCGCACATACGTATCGGGATGGTTGTCGGGCGCCAGCGCGTCGCCTTCGTGATGGTTCAGCCCATCGCCGTAAGCCGCCACGCTGGACATGTATATGTAGCGCTGAAGCCGGTCGCTGCACGCCCTCGCGGTTGCTTCCACCTGGGCCGCCGTTGTACCGCGATGCCAATCGTAAACGTTGTCGTAAACGATATCGAATCGCTGTCCGGCAAGCGCCGCCTGCAGCGCCGCTGTGTCATTGCGGTCGGCGATAATCTCCTTCACTCGCTTTCCCAGCTCATGCCCGGGTTTGCGGTGAAGGATGGTGACCTCGTGCTCGCACTTGAGCAGCGACATCACCAAACTTCGGCCGATGAAAAGGGTACCGCCAATGACCAGCACCTTCATGACGACTTATCCGAAACTACCACCAGTGATTTGACTAGTCGTAATATTCAAGGCCGAGATGGGTAATCAGGTCCTCGCCGCGCATCCATCGCAGCGTGTTCTTCAGCTTCATAAGCTGTATAAAGATGTCGTGCTCAGGGTAGAGTCCCGGAGCCGTCATCGGCGCCTTGAAGTAGAAGGACAGCCATTCCTGAATGCCCCGCATTCCCGCACGCTGAGCGAGGTCCATGAAAAGAACCAGGTCGAGCACGATGGGCGCCGCTAGAATCGAGTCCCTGCAAAGAAAGTCGATCTTGATCTGCATCGGATAGCCAAGCCAACCGAAGATGTCGATATTGTCCCAACCTTCTTTGGCGTCGCCGCGGGGCGGGTAATAGTTGATTCGGACGCAGTGATACAGGTCCTTGTAGAGCGCGGGGTAAAGCTCGGGCTGCAGGATGTGGTCAAGCACCGAAAGCTTGGTTTCTTCCTTGGTCTTGAACGAGCCTGGATCCTCCAGCACTTCGCCATCCCGATTGCCCAGAATATTGGTGGAGAACCAGCCATTCATACCGAGCATGCGCGCCTTCAGTCCGGGCGCGATCAAGGTCTTCATGAAGGTCTGGCCCGTCTTGAAGTCCTTCCCGCAGATGGGAATGTTCTTCTCCCGCGCCAAGTCGAGCAGAGCCGGTGTATCGGTGGTCAGGTTTGGAGCCCCGTTGGCGAACGGCACGCCGCTTTGCAGAGCGGCGTAGGCGTAGATCTGGCTGGGCGCGATGCTAGGATCGTTGTTGCGCAGCCCTTCTTCGAACGCTTCCAGCGTCTGGTGGCTGGTCGAATCGGCTGCTTTATGGAAGGATTCGGTGGATCCGCACCAGATCATCACCAGGCGCGTGCAGCCGTTCTCCGTCTTGAAGCGCTGAATGTCGTCCATCAGCATCCGCGCCTTTTCGAAGTTGTTGGCCGCCTGCTTTACGTTTGGACCGTTGATGCGCTTAACGTAGTTCTGATCGAACACCGCCGCCATGGGCTTAATCGCCTGCAGCGGTTCCTTGACCTGCTCCAGCAGGGCCGGTTCCAGCACCTTCGCATTCGCCGCGGCATCGTATGCCGAGTCTTCATATATATCCCAACCACCGAAAACGAGATCTTCAAGGTTCGCCAGCGGAACGAAGTCCCGAATATACGGCGTACGGCCGTCCGTGCGCTTGCCTAGCCGTATGGTAGCTAGCTGCGTCAGGGAACCCACCGGCTGAGCGAGCCCTCTTTTGATGGCCTCCACTCCGGCGATGAAAGTCGTCGATACCGCGCCGATTCCAGGAATCAATACACCGAGTTTGCCTTCGGCGGGCGCAATACGGACGTTCTCAGTAGTTGGCAAAACGAATGTGCTCCTTGTTAGTTGGACAGCTCAGAAACGTTGTAAAAATTGCCTGAATGTTATACTAACACTTCATGCCAACCCGCGCGACGAGCATCACAACCGTGGTGATCGACGACGAAAAGCTCGCGCTCGAAGAACTGCTCTACCTGCTCAAGGACTACCCCGATGTCGAGGTGGTCGGCTCGGCCGACAACGGCATTCAGGGCGTCGAGATTATCGAGAAGATGGAGCCCGATGTGGTTTTCCTGGACGTCCAGATGCCCGGACTCGACGGCATCGGCGTCATTCGAAAGTTACGTGAAAACACGGAAGAGCTGCCTTATTTCGTCCTGGTAACCGCCTACGATAACTACGCGATCGAAGCGTTCCGGATGGAGGCGCTCGATTATCTTCTTAAGCCTGTCGAAAAGTCGCGGTTAGATCAAACTATTCAGCGCGCCCAGCGGCTCTTCGCGGACCAACGCGCCGGCGAGCCCGTCTCAGTTACTCCGAGACCGAAAGAACAGCGCACCAAGATCCTTGTAAAAAGCGCCGGGCGCAGCTTCATCGTCGATGCCCAGGATATTGTTTACGCCACCATTGACGAAGGCGTCATCACGATCGTGACTTCTTCGGTGGAGGGCGAATCGAATTACAAGACGATTGAGGAGCTTCAGTCCAATCTGGACCCGGAGACGTTCTGGCGAGTCCACCGGTCGTATCTTGTGAATATCAACCGGATTCGGGAAGTCATCCCATGGTTCAAGTCCAGCTACCAGATCCGCATGGATGACAAGAAACAGACCGAGATCCCGGTGAGCCGGGTGCAAACCAAGCGTTTACGGTCACTTCTGAAGCTGTAGTAGGGTCAGCGGAGAGTACCACCCCACAAATGTGGGGAGTAAGGTAATTTTCCCTCGTGACATTACGTTCTCCGCCGATGAGAATAGCAGAATGCCGATCGACGTCTACCAAGCAAACCGGGTCTGGAAGTTACCGCCACTGATCCTTCATCCGTTCTCCGATGCCACCAGCCCGCAGAAACTCGTCCAGAGTTCTCGCGCCAGCCTGATGCTGCAGGGACTCCTACCGAATGAATCGTTCGACCTTCACGAGTTGCAGACCATCCTGCTGGAGGGCCGCTTCTGTGAAGTTCGCATGCTGTTTTATGTAGGCAAGGATCTGGTTCGCTGGATCGATCAATGCGCGGAAGTAATCGGCCGGGAACCGCTCCTGCAAGGGTCGGGCATCGAGTGGCAAAGCTTCTCGAACCTTTTGGTGGATGATTGTCCGGAGGCAGTGCGCACCAAATTAAAGGCGTGGGGAGTCGCGGATTACCGTGCCATTTTCGGACGGGCTATCGGCCTGAATGCCGTCTTTTGTCAGGCGCCCGACCGCACAATCCTCAACGACGACTTTATTCGCAACTACCACCAGTTCGCGGATCGCATGTTCGCCTGCAAACAGGCCGAGAAAGCGTTTACCCCAATTCGGTCCTCCGAGTTCGAGTTCGAGCTCTTTGCTTCGGGTGAATACTCCCGCATGCTCGAAAAGCAATGGCAGGAACAGTGACCCTCCCGATATAATCCATACATGAAGTTCTCCCCGCTTCTCGTCGTGAAGCAGCACTTCCCCGATCGTTCCCTCTCGGATATCCCTGGGGAAGTTCGCAAACAACTGGAAGCTTCCGCATTCGGCGCTCATCTGAAGCCCGGCGCGCGTGTCGCGATCGGAGTGGGCAGCCGGGGCATCCACAACATCGCCATCATCGTCAAGGCGATCGTGGACTATTGGAAAGCTAAAGGCGCTGAACCCTTCCTTTTTCCAGCCATGGGTAGCCACGGCGCCGCCAC
>DASQDN010000378.1:0-4072 GCA_035634155.1 Bryobacteraceae bacterium
AGCGACAGTATGAAGTTCGCTGCGCCGCGCAACTTAAAGGCGCCGCCACGCTGGAAGTTCTCGCACTTGAAGAAGCACTGCAACCCCGCGGCGGCGTCGAATAATCGGGACGTCATCACGGGCGTGCGATGAATCAACGGCGCAATGCGAGCCGCCGCCGCTCGGATGTCAGAGAGTTCCACACTCAATACCCTGCCTTTTTGTCGACGATGTTCTGCAGCGGTTCACCTCGATAGAATCTGCCGAAGTTTTCAATGAAGAACCGCATTGCATCGTCCATCCAACCCTCCACGTGGTCCGCCGTATGCGGAGATAACAACACGTTCTCCATACTCCAGAACGGATGGCCGGGGGGCAACGGCTCCACGTCGAACACATCCAGCGCAGCGCCGCGAATCCTCTTCTCCTGCAGCGCCTTCACCATGCCGGCTTCATCGAGAACCGGTCCCCGGCCCACGTTCATTACCACCGCATTCGGCTTCATTGCCGCGAACTCTTTCTCACCGATCAGCCCGCGAGTCTCGGGAGTGATCGCAGCAGCCGCCACCACATAGTCAGCCTTCGCAATCATGGCCACGCGATCGGCCGGCGAGAAGCCTTCATCCACAACCGGATCATCCTTCAGCAACTCGGGCCGCCGACGCGTCGCGTACACCTTCATTCCAAGAGCCTTCGCGCGTCGAGCCGCTGCGCGCCCAATCTCCCCGTAGCCCACAATCGCCATCGATTGCCGGCTCAGCATGTCCACATCGAAAACGTCCCACTTACCCTCGGCCTGGCTGCGCTTCATTCGCGGGAAATGCTTGGCGAAATACAACGCTGCTGCAATCACAAACTCGCCGAGCGACTCGGCAAACACGCCGCGCGCATTCGTCAGCGGAACCGGACTGTCCACGATCGCGGGGAACATCAGATGCTCCACACCCGCCGACATTGAGTGAATCCATCGCACCGCCTTCGCATGCGGCAGAAGCACTTTCAAAAGATCGCCCTTGCCCATGCCGTTGAAAATCACGTCGGCATCGGCGATCGGTCCGGCGAGTTCCTCCTCGCTGATCCCGACCGTCACTTCCACGTCCGAGGGAAGCTCTTTCAGCATCGACAGGTGCGGCGCATTGGGTGGCGAGATCGCCACGAGTTTGATACGGGGCATAAACAATCCAGCATACCCATGCGAAACTTGTCGTTGGTGAATGAGTTCTGTACCTGCGGCGCCAAGCTCCCCGAAGACGCGCGTTTCTGTCACAAGTGCGGCAAACCGCAGCGCGAAGAACCGGAGATGGAAGCCCTAGCGGCCGAATCTGCTCCTGTCGCCGAGATCCAGCCTCCGCCGTTGCCCGTAGGACCTCCGCCGCGGCCGCCGATCGGATTCCGTAACCCGATGGCCGTTCGTGCCGCGCTCTTGTCCTCAGCCATCGCTACACTCGCCGGAATCCTCCCGCTACCCGGGCTGTTTCACACGCTGTGGCAGTTGCTTTCCATCGTGGCCGGCGGCTTCGCCTCCGTTTATATCTATCAGCGCCGCACCGGCGATTACCTATCCGTTCGAGGCGGTCTGCAGATCGGTTGGATGACTGGCCTTTTCTGCTTCCTGGTCATGATGGTGATGTTGACGTTCGTGCTTGCCGTGCTATCCGCGCTGGGCGAAGCGGGCTTGAAAAAGCTCGCGGCCGATTCAGGTAGACCTGAAGTTGCCGAAGTGCTTGGAGGCATGCTGTCGAATCCCGCGATGCTCATCTTCGCCCTGGTCACAGCGTTCTTCTTCTTCACCATGCTTGGGACGGCCGGCGGCGCGCTAGGCTCCAAGGTCCTGGAACGGGAATAGCTCAATAGATAAGAGGGTCGCGAGCCCCTGCTTCCGCAAACCCCTTCGATCGCAACTGACAAGAGTCGCAGGCGCCGCACGGACGGCCCTCCGCGCCAGGATCGTAACAACTGCTCGTCAGCCCGTAATCGACTCCGAGCGCGAGCCCGGTTCGAATAATCTCGCTTTTGCTCATTTGGATCAAAGGAGTGTGAATCGTTAGACGACCCTCGCCTTCTACTCCGGCCTTTGTCGCCAGATTCGCCATCCGCTCATAAGCATCGATATACTCAGGCCGGCAATCCGGATATCCGCTGTAATCGAGCGCATTCACGCCAAGGAAAATATCGAAGCACCGCAGCGTCTCAGCCCACGCAAGCGCGAACGAGAGAAAAATCGTATTTCGCGCGGGCACATAAGTAACGGGAATGCTCGTGTCGGATACATCGCGACCTTTCGGGACCTCGATATCGCTCGTCAAGGCCGACCCTCCGAAAGCGCGCAGATCGAAGCGAACCACGTGATGCCGCGTAACACCAGCTCGCGCCGATACACGCTGAGCCTGCTGGAGTTCCCATCGATGTCGCTGGCCGTAGTCGAACGACAGGGTGTAAGGTGTGAAACCCTGTGCCTGAGCAATCGAAAGAACGGTAGCTGAATCGAGGCCCCCACTTACTAACACTACGGCGGGCTTCATGTAAGACAGAAATGTAGCACGATCGCGGTTAGCGGCTGCTTCTCCTGACGCGCGCCGGAGCGCCGACGCGATAGCCTTTCCGTGCCCGTACTTCGGCTCGCGGATACCGCAGCTTAGCGGCGGGAGTAAGCTCAACGTCAATCCGCCTGTATCCACTGCGCGAGCTGTCCGGCATGTTGTAGTGAATACTGTAGCGCGTACGAATCCGCTCGATCATCCGCTCAAAGGCGGCGCCTGCTGCATCGGCCTTCACCGCTTCGCCCCCTGTCTGCTCAGAGATCGTGAAGACGTCAGGCGTCGTGAAGTCCGGGTTCTTTTCGCGGTCGGCAAACTCCGGATTCGGGCGCCTGCCCTTGCCCACGACGATCGCATTCAACACCGTGCTGGCCTCATGCATCGCGTCGATAACAGGCTGGTCGGGACTTTTATAGTTCAGCCCCATGTTGTCCGTCAGCACCAATACAGCCTTACGCCCCGTCTCGCCTGATTTCTCTTCCATGTAATCGGCGGCCGCCAGCAGAGCGTCGTTCAGGTTTGTCGCAGTGCCCACGCTCTCATCGCCCGCCGCTTCGCGAATCTCGTTTGCGATGGCAGACATATCGTCGGAAAAATCGGTGCGTACGTGAGTGTCGCGCGCAAACACCATCACTGCGACTCGATCCTTGGGCCGGAGATACCGCATGGACTGTCGGGCAACACTCGCCACCTGTTCCACGTACTTCCGCATGCTCCCACTGACGTCAAACAACAGAAGCAGCGAAAGCGGCTCCTTCTCATGCCCGAAGTACACGATGGGCTGCGGCTTGTCATTCTCGCGGACGACGAAGTCCTGGGCAGTCAGATTCGTTATCAACATGCCATCCTGAATCACCTGCGCATCCACGCGGACGTTCGCAACCGCGGATTTGAAAGTGACATCGCCGCTGTCCTGCCCGGCCGATGGGGATACTAGGAATAGAAGCATCAGCAGCAACGTGAAACACGTCATCGCCGGCACAGCAGGCCATATCGACCACGGCAAAACGGCGCTCGTCAGAGCTCTTACTGGCATCGATACCGATCGTTGGGATGAAGAAAAACGTCGTGGCATATCCATCGACATTGGATTCGCGCACTTAGACCTCGCGCCCGATCTCCGCGTCGCTGTTATAGACGTTCCCGGCCACGAAAGGTTCATCAAAAACATGCTGGCAGGGGTCGGAGGCATCGACTTCGTGCTCCTCGTGGTCGCGGCCGACGAGTCGATTAGACCCCAAACCCGGGAACACTTTGAGATTTGCCGGCTGCTGCGAATACGTACGGGTGTGGTCGTCATCACGAAGTCAGATCGTGTCGACGAAGACACATTAGGTGTGACGAAACTGGAAGTCGAGGATTTCATTCGAAGCTCATTTCTGGAAAGGGCTGCGATTGTTCCTGTCAGTTCTGTCACAGGGGCAGGCTTAGACGAACTCCGCGCCGAGATCGTTCGCCTGGCTCGGAGCAGCCCTTCGCGCGACGCCACGCAACACCTGCGACTTCCAGTCGATCGCTCGTTTGTGATGCAGGGCTTCGGAACCGTCGTCACGGGT
>DASQDN010000379.1:0-15185 GCA_035634155.1 Bryobacteraceae bacterium
GGGCCGCTCTGGTGTACACAGCGGCACATGTAGGACCGGGGGCGCTGGGGCCGGGTCGCATTGTGTCCGTTTACGGAGTGAATATTGGGCCGGCGCAGCCTTGCCATGGATCCGCCGATCCGACGCGGCGGGAGACTCCGAGTCTGATGCGGCCGGTGCAGACCGCGATTGAGACGCAGGTGTTCCCTACGAAGTTGTGCGATGCGGAAGTGGAAGTCGGCGGCGTTCCCGCGGGATTGCTGTTTGCGTCCGCAGGGCAGATCAATTTCAAGGTTCCGCAAGCGGTTCGTGTATCCGGTGAGACGACGGTGCGCGTTCGGTACAAGGGGCAAGCGGGGCCGCTGGTATCGGTGGCGCTGGGGCCCGGCGACTTGACGCCGAGTTCGGAAGCGCTGGCGGCATCCATGTGGGCAGGGTTGCAGAGCGTGGCGTGGATGCGGGAATACGGCCGCGGCCTTGAGAACTGCGTTTCCGTGCGCCCGCATGTGAACTTACAGGGCGGATTGTACGGCCACGCTTATCATTGCGGGTCGACTCGCGAGGACGTTGTGGTGGATTCGTTCTTCTTTCCCGTGGATCCCGCGGCTCCCAAGGTGCGGCTGATGCGTGCCGATGTGCGGCCGGTGAATGTGTATCCCGAGTTGAGCGCGGAGGTGGAAGGCTTGTTGGCGGCTCGGCTGACTACGGCTTATGGGCCAGGGGCTAAGCCGGGTGACGTGTTTGAGATCGGCGTCTGGGGCAGGGAGCGGGGACGGGTCTGGCGAGCCGGGCCGGTCACGATTTTCCTGCATCGCAACCGGCGTCATGTGGAACCTGTTGGGCTTCGGGATGGCGTGGTTCTCGTGGCAGTTCGGGAAGAGATCCTGGCGCAGCGCCGGCCGGTGGGAGTTCGTGCCCGGGAGCTGCCCGAAATGGTTGGGAAAAGATCATCGACAGCGGCGGAGGCTCGGAGTTCGTTTGTCCGCCTGATGCGGGGGCCGGCTGAGGATCGCGAGCAGCGGGCTGAGGCGCTGGTCGCGGCGGATGAGCTCGCACGGAGATTGGGCGGTTTGCTGGTGAAGCCGGAGGCGGCCGCCGGGGCCGATCAGGTGCGTCGTCAGCTTGCTGCGTATGGCGTGCGGTATGGCGAGATCGGCCACTATAGCGGGGAACTCGAGTACGACTACAGTCTGCTGGCGCGGGCCTGGAAGGAGTTTCCGGAGACGCGGTGGGGGCAGCGCGCTTTCCTTGAGCTGCAGCGGATGGCATGCGCTACGAAGGTGTTTGGGTGCGAGCGGCCGAATTGCTTTCGAGCCGTGATCGACGAGGGTGAGCGGTTCCTGGAGCGCTACCCGGATTCGGCCATGCGGGTGGAGCAGTTGTTTCACCTGGCGCTGGCGCACGATACCTGGTGGTCGCTGGCGCAGGCGCCCCCGGGGGACACTACGGCGGAGGGGGCGAAGGTGACGAAGGCGTCGGCGGAGCGGGCTCGGGTGCGGGCGATTGAATTGTATGAGGAGTTGCTACGTGTGGCTCCCGGGACGCATCAGGCCGCGTCGGCGGAGGTGGCTTTGCCGCGGTTGAAGTTGCGGTTGGATACGGCGGAGCGTTCGTTCTTTTGCTATTCGTGCTGAGGTTGCGTTTGCCGACAGAGACGGAGTTGTTTCCTGGATCTATCCAGTGAATGATCGGGCAGCCTACCGCAGGCTTAGATTTAGCGCTAAGTTGACGGTCCAGAGTCGCGGCACGGTCAATTGAGCGTTTATTGCTGCGCCTGACACGATCCCGTCTGCGTAGTTTTGCACACGTAGAGAATCGTTGCGGGGCTGTAGGAGCGACGCGACGCTCCCCGCGTTTGTATAGCGGGAGTGATGCGGATGAGCGTCCGTCCGTTCGGCTCACCCGATTCGCGGACCACGATCGGTACGGCAAACACGGAGTTCACGAATCCGATCATGGCGCGAGCACCGGAGGGATCGAGTGGAGTAGGGAAGGGTCCGTAGGTGGAGGGCAACCCAGCGGCTTCGCGGAAGTCCGCGGCGGGACGAAGGGCTTCGGTAGTGGCGATAGCGCCGGACGGTACTTCGATGTTGGTTGCGCCGAGGCCCGTCGCGTAGATCCAGACCGTTGACCCGGCAGGCGCTGGGTTCGACGGAGTGATCAGCGTTCCATCCTGTTTGCGAGCTATAGCGACCGGCAGGCTTTCTGGATCGGGCGAAGGGAAATCGGCGGCGAGAATTCCGGGATTCGCTTCCACGACCGGTACCAGCAGTTCATTCGATGATTGCTCGCCGCGCTTCACCTGCAGCGCCGCCGATGTTCCCTCCAGCCGGTATGGGGCGGTGAAGGTGACCTGATTGGCCGACACACTAATGATGTGAACCGGGATTCGATTGAAGAGTACTTGCGTGCCTCCAAGTTCCGTCGGGAGAACGTTTGCCGGCCGGAGGCCCAGGTCGATTCCGTCCACAGGGCCGAGTTCGACGCCGCGCAGAGTCATCAAGCTTCCGGGCGAGACACCGAAACCGGCGCCGGAAAACGCATTGAAGATGCGATCGATGCGCGGTCCTGGGACGACGGTATCGGGGACTCGCAAGAGCAAGGCGTCCTCGGATTGATCCGACGCCGCCCAGATTTCGGAATCGACGTGAGCGACCTTCACGCTGAAGCAGCCGTCGAGCATGGTGGAGCGGAGCAACCGGGCGCCATCGGCGGTGAGTGGGCAATTCCCGTGCCCAGATCATAGCCGCGGCAGAAGCCCGCTGACGCCAAGGGGGCGCGGAGATCGAACGCCTGGGACTGGGTGACAAAGCCGACGGTCACGCGACCGTCGGGCGCGATATCCAACGAATCGGCGTGTGTCCCGCATTCGCCGCCGAGCAGCGCAGAGAAGTCCGGTTCAAGCGTGCCAGCTCGGAGACGCGCGACCTGGAGGTCGTTGGTGGACTCACTGTAGGGAGGTCCCCACGACACTTGACTGCACGGGCGAGCGCGAATGGGCGAGACGTACGCGCCTGGGGTAACGGGTGTTTCGGCCGGCGGAACAATACCAGTAAGGAAGACGTTTCCAGCGGCGTCCGTCCGAACGATCTGAGGTTGGCGGACGATCGTGTTCAAGGGCGTGATTGAGTCGCCTCCCGGTGAGAGTCTCAACAGGCTGGACCAAGTAGCAATCAGGATTGCGTTGGCGGGTTCGACAGCGAGCGACGACGCGGGCGCATCCAGGTAGGTTGCCCAAACGATCTCGCCATCCGGTTTGAGCTTGACGGCAAATCCGGTTCCGGGTTCGCGGCGCGCGGCTCCGGGTGTCACAGGGAGATCGTCGGACGTGGTGCGACCGCCGAGGATGATGTTGCCGCTCTGATCTGCGACTACATCGAGAAGAGTATCCGGGTATCTGCCGCCGACGGTCTTCTTCCACAACAAGCGTCCATCGGGGGCGTACTTCGCCACCAGGGAGTCCCCGAAGGGGTCTCCTCCGCCGACGGCGATTACATTGCCGGCGCGATCATGAGTGACGGCGTTGAGGCGTTCGCTGCCCAAGTCGCCCAGGTAGGTGGACCACTCGATGGCGCCGCTGCGATCGAGCTTGGCGACGAAGGCGTCGCCGCTGATCGCCCTTAAGACGTAGATGGAACAGCCCGAGCCAGCGGTGAATCTTTGCACGTCCCGTAGGTGTGTGTTCTGCCACGTGTCGCCGCGGTTCTCGCTGATAGCGAGTTGGTTGGCTGCTCGAATCGTCACCAACGCTGTGGAGGTGCTGCAACCTGTGACTCGTGTTACCTGGTGGCTCAAGAAATCGAAAGTCGGTTCGTTCCTCCACGACTGTCCGCCATCGTCGGAGATCCGGAGGGCGCCGAGGGTAACGACGTATAAAGTGTTTGGCGCGTCGGGATCGGTGAAGAGGTCGACGACAGCGCTATTCGGTTGGGCTTTGGTTTGGCTCCAGGTCGCTCCCCAGTCATTGCTCACCCACAAAGACCCGGATGCTCCGGCGCTGACACCTGCATAGATCTGTCCGTCACGGGCGCCGCTGAAGGTTGCCACCGAACCGGTTTGATCGATGGGAGGCCGGAGGGTTGTCCAGGTGCCGCCTCCATCCCGAGAGAGGATGGCATTTCCGTCGGGCCTGGTGATAAGGGCGCCCGATCCCCGAGGATCGCTGTCGATCTTGGTTTGTGACGCCTGGTCGGGTCCGACACCGATACGCGAGGGATGTGATACGGGCGGTTTGGTTTGCCAGGTCATGCCAGCGTCGCCGCTGGTTGAGAACCCGTCGGTGGAGAACAGGTAGACCGTCGTGGTTGCCCGTTGATCGAAGCCAATCGCGGCGATGAACCCCGACGCGCTCTCCTCTCCGGGCTCCGCTGTATACACCAATTGCCATGTCTGCCCGGCGTCGGAACTGCGCCATAGTATGGGTCCGACAGCGGCAAACAGCAGGCCGGCGACGGAAGGATGAGCGCGGAGAAGTGTAGGTTCGGGGAAACGCGGATCAGCGCTGGCGGGCGGAGGATTGAACCGGGTCCAGGTGCGGCCCAGGTCGATCGAGCGCATCGCGGAGGCTTCAGCGCTTTCGGGCTGGGCCGCGTTCTTGACGGGGAAATCGCCTGACGTGGTCGAGCCGACTACGTAAACCTCGCCATTCGGTCCGGCTTTGATGGCGTTAATTTGTGTCCGCCCCGGAGCCGCCGAGTCGCGCGACCGTGTGTCGGCGGAAGACCTGCGCTGTGTCGGTCGGATACACAAATTGAGCTGAGATTATCGCCGGCAGTAAGCAAATCAAGGAGGCGGTTCGAATATGGCCACGCATAGTAGCGTTATTGGGCATTTAGGCTTCCAGTTATGCGTAGTGATTATATTCTTGCCACGCCGATTTAAATTGCCGTTGTATTTTGGCGCGAGCTTGGGCACACTGTAGTGGCCATGACCCTGCGTATCGCCGCTCTTGCCCTGATTACATTGAGTGCTCCGGCTCAGCAACAACCTTCCACTCGGGTCATTCATGTCGCCGTTACAGATCCGGCGAACCGATTCGTGACCGGTCTCGACCGATTCCATTTCATTGTTCGCGAGAACGGCGTTACGCGACCCGTCGTTTCGATTACTCGTCCTGACGATTCGATTGCGGTAGTCGTTGTGTCGGAGGATATCCCTCCGGTTAGCTCTTCCGCTCGGGGCGAAGGGGAATTGTCCTTTGCTCGATCGGTTGCGGAGGCGCTGCGCACTCTTAGCGCCAGTAGGGCCACACGAAAGGCGCTGATTATCACGAATGGAGATGGGACGGCGGAAATTTCCGGCGACGTGTTCGTGCAACGAGTGGCGCGGGAGGTCACGCAGAAGGCAATCATCGAGGCGAGAAGCAGATACGCCGTTACATTTGCCTCGGGCGACGCAGCAGCCACACCGGTGGTCGAGTTGAACCCGCCCACCTCCTTGCCGCCGCTGAAACCCATCCTTTAATCGCTGAGGCCGGCGACGAACACTTACGATCGGTGTGTTAACCTGAGGGCATATTAACCGCATCGCCTTTATGCCGGCCCAGGCGAGCGAGGCTTTCATATTCCGAACCTACCCCTTCAAGGAAGGCGACCTGATCGTCAGCTTTTTTACGCGCGATCAGGGCAAGCTCCGCGGAGTGGCCAGGCGGGCGCGGAAGCCCAAAAACAGCTTCGGGTCAGGTCTCGAGCGGCTCTCAAGGGTCACGATGTCTTACAACCAACGAGAGAACCGCGAACTGGTGAGCCTTAACTCCTGCGAGGTGCTGGAATCGCAGTTCGGGTTGGCCAGCGATTACGGCGCGAATCTGGCGCTGGATTATATTGCGGAGGTCAGCGAAAACATCCTGCCTCCAAACGAGCCGAGCGAGCGGTTTTTTCGATTGTTGGTGGCGGTGTTGGGGCGGCTTCACGAGGATCCGTCGAGTGGAGTTTGGCCCGCGATCAACTACTTCAGCCTGTGGGCTGTGCGCCTCTCCGGCATCCTACCGGACTTGCGGGTGAGCGCTGAATCTCGGGCGATCGCAGAGGAAATGATGCAGACACCGATCGGGCAGTTGAGCGAGCGTTCCTGGACGCGAGGGACCGCCGCGGATCTGCGCCGATTCCTCGTTCGCGGCATCGAGGAGCACATTGAACGGCGGTTGCAAACCGCGCGACTGATCGAGGCTTTGTAGCACCCGACTTCGTTCCTTCGCACACACCATGGACTCTTTCCAGCAAACTCTCTTCAAACTCAAAAATTACTGGTCCGAACGCGGCGTAATCATCACCGAACCTTACGACATGGAAGTGGGCGCGGGAACGATGGCTCCGGAGACCTTTCTGCGTGTGCTCGGCCCCGAGCCGTACAGCGTTGCGTACGTGCAGCCGAGCCGGCGTCCCGCCGATGGCCGCTATGGCGAGAATCCGAACCGCTTGTATAAGCACCAGCAGTTGCAGGTGATTCTGAAGCCGTCGCCGGCCGATGTGCTTGATCTGTACTTGAAGAGCCTGGAAGCGATCGGGATTGACCTTCGCGCGCACGACATCAAGTTCGAAGAAGATAACTGGGAATCGCCGACGTTGGGCGCGTGGGGAATCGGCTGGCAGGTGATGCTCGACGGGATGGAGATTACGCAGTTCACGTACTTCCAGCAGTGCGGCGGCGTGGATCTGGACCTGGTTCCGGCGGAGATCACGTACGGCCTGGAACGGCTCGTCTCCTTTCTGCAGGGCAAGGAAAGCGTGTACGACATCGAGTGGACGCCAGGCGTTCCGTATTCGCGGGTGCGGCTCGCGGATGAGCTGCACAACTCGGTGTACAACTTCGAAGTCGCCGATGTAGAGACTCTGTGGCAGCTCTTCGACATCTACGAGCGCGAGTGCTCGCGGCTGCTCGACATGTACCCGAAGTACATCCCCAAGGAGCGCTTTCCGTTGTTGAGCGCTTATGACTATGTGTTGAAGTGCTCGAATACGTTTAATTTGCTGGATGCTCGCGGGGCGATCAGCGTGACCGAGCGGGTGGGTGTGATTGCCCGGGTTCGCAAGCTGGCGGTGGGCGTGGCTCAGGCGTGGATGCATCAGCGCACTCCGGATGCCGTGCAGGAAGAGGCGGTGGCCGAATGAGCCTGCGATTCCTGCTTGAGGTTGGTGTTGAGGAAGTGCCGGATTGGATGATTGAGCCGGCGCTCGATCATTTGAAGCAGTTGTTCACCGAATTGCTCGCTGAACATAATCTTGGCGGTGCGGTGGAGCAGATGGATGCGACGCCGCGACGGTTGGTGCTTCGCGCTTCGGGACTGCAGGAGAAGCAAGCCGACGAGGTGAAGTCGATGTCTGGGCCTCCGGTGTCTTCGGGCGCAGGCGCGGCGGGCGGCTTTGCGAAGAAGATGGGCGTTTCGGTCGACCAACTCGAGAAGGTCCAGACGCCGAAGGGTGAGTATTACAGCTTCAGCCGTTCGGTTGTGGGGCGGCGCACGCTCGATGTGTTGGCCGAGATGCTGCCGGCTTTGATTCCGAAGATCTACTTCCCAAAGACGATGTTTTGGACCGGGAAGGGCGGGCCTCGGTTTATCCGGCCGATTCGCTGGATGGTGGCGCTGCTTGGCAATGAAGTGGTTCCGTTTGAGATTGCGGGTGTGAAATCGGGCAATGTCACGCGCGGTCACCGGTTGTTGGGGCAGGCGGCGGTGGAAGTCACAATCGACAACTTCGCCGAGAAGCTGCATGCGAATGGCGTGGTATTGTCGGCAGCGCAACGGCGCACGATGATTGAATCGGGCCTGGGTTCGAACGTGAAGCGCGACGATGCGTTGCTGAAGACCCTGGTGTATCTGACGGAGTATCCTTCCACGATTCGCGGCTCGTTTGACGATGGCTATCTGCAGTTGCCGAGCGAGATTTTAAGCACGGTCATGCGGCATCACCAACGGTATTTCTCGGTGGAGATCGGCGCGGGCCGATTGGCGCCGGAGTTCGTCGCGGTGATGAATACGAAGGCCGATCCCGAGGGGTTGGTGCGGCTTGGGAACGAGCGTGTGCTGCGGGCGCGTTTTAATGACGCTCGGTTCTTTTGGAATGTCGATTTACGGCGCAAGCTGATCGATCGGCTGGAAGATTTGAAGAACGTGACGTTCCAGGCGAAGCTGGGGTCGTATTACGAGAAGACGGAGCGAATGGTGTCGTTGTCGCGGCAGATCGCTGAGTGGACGGGCGGGAATCTCGCGATGAGCGCTCGGGCGGCGCAGTTGTCCAAGTGCGACCTGACGACAGAGATGGTGAAAGAGCTGACCGAGCTGCAGGGCGTGGTCGGCGGATTGTATGCGCGCGAGCAAGGCGAACCGCAGGAAATCTGGCGCGCCGTGTACGAGCATTACAAGCCGGTGAGTATGGAGGATTCGATTCCTTCGACATCGACCGGTCAAGTGCTGGCACTGGCGGACAAGATCGATACGTTGCGGGGATGCTTCGAGATCGGGCTGATGCCAACCGGCTCGCGCGATCCGTTCGCTTTGCGTCGCGCGGCGCAAGGTGTGGTGAAGATCCTGGTGGAAGGCGGTCTGCGGCTGAAGCTGCGCGACCTGGTTGGCGAGAATCTGCAATTGCGCGAGTTTCTGCTGGATCGCGTGAAGTATTACTTCCGCGATGTACGCGGGTTCAAGTACGACGAAGTGAATTCGGTGCTGACGCCGTCGACCGATGACCTGGTGGATGTGGAAGCGCGTTTGCAGGCAATCCAGCAAGTGCGTCCCACCGCCGACTTTGAGCCAGTGGCGGCCAGCTTCAAGCGCATCGCCAACATTCTTCGACAAGCACAATTTACGGGCTCCGGTGGTGTAGACGCCGGGTTGTTGGAGCCGGGTCCGGAGCTGGACCTGCATAGCGAGTTTCTGCGCACCCGCGATGTGGTTTACACCCACCGCCGGTCGCGGAATTACCGGGCAGCGCTGGAGGCGATTGCGTCGCTGCGCCCCAAAGTGGACACGTTTTTCGACAAGGTGCTTGTCAATGCGCCGGAAGAGCGGGTTCGTCAGAATCGGCTGCTGCTGTTAAGCAGCCTGCTAACCGAGTTCTCGGCGATTGCCGATTTTTCGGAGATCGTAACGACGCACTGATTCTTTGCGGCCGCAGAAAGCCGGCCGGGTTTCACCAAAGGAGATACCGAGCTTCAATGAGCAAGAAATACGTTTACTCGTTCGGCCGCGAGGGCACGGACGGGAACAAGGACATGAAAGACCTTCTCGGCGGCAAGGGCGCGAACCTGGCCGAGATGTGCAACACGGGTGTTCCCGTACCTCCGGGCTTCACGGTGTCCACCGAAGTCTGCAACATCTACTTCAACAACAACCGGCAGGTTCCGCCGGAAGTAGATGAGCAGATCAAGAAGGCGTTGGTAAAGGTGGAGAAGGAACTCGGCAAGAAGCTCGGCGACCCGAGCAACCCGCTGCTCTTGAGCGTCCGCTCCGGCGCGAAGTTCTCCATGCCCGGCATGATGAACACCATTCTCAATCTCGGCTTGAACGATGAGACCACCGACAGCCTGGCGCGGTCCACGAACAATCCGCGGTTTGCGTATGACTGCTACCGCCGCTTCATTCAGATGTTCGGCGAAGTGGCGCTCGGGATTGAGATGGAGAAGTTCGATCACGTCTTCGATCAGCGCAAGGCGAAGATCAAGGCGAAGCTCGATACCGATTTGAGCGCGGCGGATCTGCAGGCGATCATTGCCGAGTACAAGAAGATCGTGAGAAAGGAAACCGGCAAGGATTTCCCGCAGGATCCTTGGGATCAGCTCACGATGTCGCGCGATGCGGTGTTCCGTTCGTGGTGGGCCGACAAGGCTTGCTACTACCGCAAGATGGAGAAGATTCCGGACGAGCTCGGCACGGCGGCCAATATTCAGGCGATGGTGTTCGGCAACATGGGCGAGACCTCCGGTACGGGTGTCGGCTTCACGCGCGATCCCGGCACGGGCGAGAAGGTGTTCTATGGCGAGTTCCTGATCAATGCTCAGGGTGAAGACGTAGTGGCCGGTATCCGTACGCCGCAGCCGATCGAAGAGCTGAAGACCGTCATGCCTGACGTCTACAAGCAGCTCTACGACATCACGCAGAAGCTCGAACGGGCTTACAAGGACGTGCAGGACTTCGAGTTCACGGTACAGGAAGGCACGCTGTACATGCTGCAGACCCGCAACGGCAAGCGCACGGGTCCGGCGGCGGTTCGCATCGCGGTAGAGATGTGCGATGAAGGAATCATCGACAAGAAGACGGCGGTGTTGCGTGTAGATCCACAGCAGCTCGATCAGTTGCTGCACCCGGTGTTCGACGTGGCTTCGCTCCGTCAGTTGCCGAAGGTGGCCAAGGGCATCGCGGCGTCTCCGGGCGCGGCGGTAGGTCGTGTGGCGTTTACGGCCGATGATGCGGTGACGATGTCGGCGAAAGCTCCGGTGATCCTGCTTCGCAAGGAAACCACGCCCGATGACATTCACGGCATGGACGTGGCGAAGGGTATTCTGACGGCGGTTGGCGGCGCTTCGTCGCACGCGGCGGTTGTGGCTCGCGGTATGGGTCGGCCGTGTATTGCGGGCGCAAGCGCGATCGCGATCAATGAGCACGCCAAGACGGCGGTGGTCACTGCGAAAGATGGCAAGAAGTACAACATCAAGGAAGGCGACTGGGTTTCGCTGGACGGCGGCGCGGGTGAGGTTTACCTGGGCCAGGCGAACACGCAGGATCCGGACCCGAATTCCCCGATCTTCTCCAAGTTCATGGGCTGGGCCGACGAGTTCCGCGGTGAGTTCGGCGTGCGCGCCAATGCGGACATTCCGCGTGACGCCAAGGCTGCACGCGCGTTCGGAGCAGAGGGCATCGGCCTTTGCCGCACCGAGCACATGTTCTTTGCCGAAGATCGTTTGCCGCACGTGCAGGCGATGATTCTGGCTCGCGATGAGAAGAGCCGCAAGAAGGCTCTGCAGAAGCTGCTGCCGATGCAGAAGAAGGACTTCGCCGGTCTGTTCAAAGCGATGAACGGGTTCCCGGTGGTGATCCGTACGCTCGATCCGCCGCTGCACGAGTTCCTGCCTAAGCGCGAGCACCTGATGGTGGATATCGCGAAGCTGCCGAACGCCGACATCAAAGCCAAGCGCGAGATGGCCGAGCGTTATGGCGTTGACGTGAAGGCGCTGAAGACGCACCTGCCTGAGTTGCTGGAGCGCGTGGAAGAACTGCATGAGTTCAACCCGATGCTCGGGCACCGCGGCTGCCGTTTGGGTATCACGTATCCGGAGATCACCGAGATGCAGGCGCGCGCGATTTTCGAGGCGGCTGCCGAGGTGCATAAGAAGGGGATCAACGTGATCCCTGAAGTGATGATTCCGCTGATCGGCAGCGCTCGTGAGCTGCAGCATCAGAAGGAGATCGTCGAGCGCGTGGCCAAGGAAGTTCTGGCCAAGGCGGGCGCGTCCGATCTGAAGTACATGATCGGCACCATGATTGAGATTCCGCGGGCCGCTCTGCTGGCCGATGAAGTGGCGAAGGAAGCCGAGTTCTTCAGCTTCGGAACCAACGATCTGACGCAGACCACGATGGGACTTTCGCGCGACGACTATACGAAGTTCTCGGGCGAATACCAGAACCTGAAGGTGTTCAAGGCCGATCCATTCCAGGTTCTGGATCAGGAAGGCGTCGGTAAGCTGATTCAGATGGCTGTGAAGCTTGGACGTCAATCGCGCCCGGATCTTGAAGTTGGCATTTGCGGTGAGCACGGTGGTGAGCCGAGCTCGGTTGCATTCTGCTACAGGGCCGGCATGAATTATGTGTCGTGCTCGCCGTACCGCGTACCGATTGCCCGGCTCGCTGCCGCACAGGCTGCGATTTCGGGAGACAAGTCTGAGGCGGCCCGCACCGCCTAAGACTTGTTAGCTCAGGTGAACGGCGGCCGGGCCTCTCGGCTGCCGTTCATACTGGCACTCGTTTGGTTAGCCGCTTAGATCGCTATACCGTATCCGAAGTAGCCCAATAATACTTGCCGGGACGCGTTGGCACAGCAGCGGGTACTCCCCCATTCTTCACACGCCAGTCCCCCGAACCTCTCCTCGCTGTTCATAGTGGGAAGTGGGGTGCAGGATTGGCTATTGCTTCTCGAAGATCATTACGTCTTTGAATGGTTTGCCGCCGGGCGTTTTGCCGGAAAGGGTCTACGTCATCCTCTTACCGTCAGCTGAGATTACGCCCTTGCCAGAGGACGTATCCTTATTGATTTTCCATGTGTCGTCGACAGTGCGATCACCTGCTTACGGCTGACGCTTGGGTTCTCGATGACTGCGATTGGCGTGTCTAGCGCGCTGTCCCCTTTGTACGAACATTTGCGCTGAGTGCCGTCGGCGAGCGTCTCTTCGATGGTAGTTAGGCTGCTGCCGATGGTGACGGTTTGCGCTATTTTGGCAGGCGATTGGAATTTGGATTTGGCGACGTTCAGCTTCCAGGTACCGCCGAACGAAGTGGCAGGGTCGGCAGGTTTGGTATTGTGCTCCGGTGTGAAGCTGCGTGCTCATAGCGTCAGCCGGTATCGGCACTTCTGACGTTCGCCTTCCTGATACATATCGATCCGCGGCGGCAGGTCGACAATCTCCGCCAGTTCAGCGCCGGCGATCTCGCAAGTGCGCCGGGAAGCGATGTTCTCGGGGTTAGACGTGATCCATAATTCATTGAAACCATGCCTGCGTGCGAGCGGGATTAGGGTGCGATCGCACGGGCTGCGAATCGTTGGCCGCGGAAATCGGGCCGGATCCCATACGCTACGCGTCCGCCGTAAAGGCGCATATCTTCGGTGTCGCCGATGCGCAGGTGAATCTCTCCGGCTCGCCGTTGCGCGCTTGGGCTGATGATGTGGAAGACGTAGTAGGGAACCCAGCCCTTGACGGGGTCGGCGGGATGCGTTGCGGCAAGTTCCAGAATGAGGTCACCATCGCGCAACTCGCCGGGACCGAGAAATTGGGATACAGACTCGTCCAAGTTTGGATATTGTACTTCGTAGTGAAGCTGCGTAGTGCGTCGGCAGGCATCGCGCCCTGCACGCTACGATTCCACTGGGATTGATTGCTGGAGTCGGACATGACGTACAGAATCGCTTGCGTGTTCCTGACGTTGTGGAGCGGGCGCTGCCTTTATCGTGTGCTTTCGCCCGGAGATGGCCCTGGCGCTGAATAATCGGATATGGCAACGTGAGTCGGTGCAGGGGAGGACGTTTTTAGGCGCCGACAACGGTCCGAGCGGCTTCGTCCACTCGCGGGGCGAAGGGCGTAAGCACTTCTGCACGGCCAGGTTCTGGCCGGGAAGGCACTACAGAGTTCAGCCTCAAGGATTCGGTCGGGCAGCGCGCTGACACACGACGCTAAGGTCGCCTCGCAATTATCTCAGTGCGCGAGCCTTCCGAATAATGCAGCAGAGTCCAGCCGGCGAACACCGCTTTTGCTTCACCTGGATGGATTTGATAGGCGGGGTTGATGCCCTGCATCGGGAAGACGCCCACAAAGACGCCCTGCGACACGATGCCGTCGCGGATTGCCGGGAAAAGCGAGCGCTGAAGATAATTGCAATCGACGATGAGATCCCAGGAGTTCGGTTCGATCAGGAACGCCCCAGCCTCCAAGTCTGCTTGTACGGTGGTGACGGCGAGTCCTTCGGCCGCACGCTCGCGCAGGATGTCGAGCGCTACCGATGACGCATCCACTGCTGTCACTTGCCAGCCATGCGCCGCGAGGTAGAGCGCGTTGCGGCCGAGTCCACAGGCTAGGTCGAGAGCGCGGCGTGGAGTTCGCCCCGCGACGGCGCGAATGACCAGGGGCTCGGGAGGACGGTCGGCTGCCTCTCCCGCGGCGTAACGTTCGTCCCAGTTGCTTGGCATGAAACGCAAAAAGACCCCACTGGAATCTTCCGGTGGGGTCTCCCTGTAAATCGAAAGTTTGTTAGGTCAAGTCTGACAGGCCATCAAGACGGCCCGTGGAGTCGCCGAAGTGCTCGGCGGGGGCACCCATGCGATCCATCATGTTGATGAACAGATTCGACATCGGCGTTTCTTTGCGGTAGAGGATGCGGCGGCCCGGCTTGATGTATCCGCCGCCGGTTCCTGCAATGAGTGTCGGCAGATCCTCGTGTGCGTGGCGGTTGCCGTCCGAAAGGCCGGCGCCGTACACGATCATCGAGTTGTCGAGCAGGTTGCTGTCGCCTTCCTTAATGCTCTTCAGCTTTTCCACCCAGGCGGCGAACTGGCGCATGTGGTACTCGTTGATCTGCGCGACCTTCTCCATCATCGCGGGATCGTTGCGGTGGTGCGTGAGCGGGTGATGGCCGTCGGGAATGCCGATCTCGCGATACGGACGCGAGGTGCCTTCGCGCGTGACCAGGAAGGTGAGCACGCGCGTCAGATCGGCCTGGAACGCGATGGTGATCATGTCGGTCATCAGCTTAAAGTGCTCGGCGAAATCAGCCGGGACGCCGTAGGGCTTGTCCATGTTCGGACTGATCTGCGCGTTGTCGGTTTCGGCCTTCGCGATCTGGCGCTCGATTTCACGAATGGACGAGAGATATTCGTCGAGCTTGCGGCGGTCCGTCGGGCCAAGGTTGCCCTGCAGCTTCTTGGTGTCTTCGCTGACGAAGTCGAGGATGCTGCGGCGGTACTTGGATTGGCGCTTCCGCTCCTCAGGGCTGAGTTCGGCGCCGGTGCCGAAGAGGCGTTCGAATAGGATGCGCGGGTCCAGGACTGGCGGAAGCGGCTGCGTTTCGCTGCGCCAGGCCAGGTTGTTCGTGTACGCGCAGGAGTAGCCGGAGTCGCAGTCGCCTGCCTGCCGCGCGTCTTCCAGACCGACTTCCAGCGAAGCGAAGCGCGTCTGGTCACGGAGCTTGTTCGCAACGAGCTGGTCGACTGAGACGCCGCACTTGATGTCGACGGCGGACTTCCGCGGCTGCACGCCCGTCAGATAGGCTCCGCAGCAGCGACCATGGTCGCCGGCGCCGTCCAGAAGCGCGCGACCGTTGTTGTGCGTCAGGTTGCTGAGTAGCGTGATGTCGTTCTTGAACGGTTCGAGCGGCTTCAGAATCCGAGGAAGCTCGGTGAGCTTGCCTTCATAGGTCGGATTCCAGTTGCGCATGTCGATCCCGTTCGGGACATACACGAATGCCATACGCACCGGCGTCTTCGTCTTGGTTCCAGCAGCAAAGGCCG
>DASQDN010000380.1:0-12130 GCA_035634155.1 Bryobacteraceae bacterium
TCGAGAAGGTCGCGTCAGAGGCGCTGATTGTAGCTGGCGGTGTATTTACTGCGGGCGGAATCCTTGCCGGCGCGGCCACATTCAGCATCACCAACGCAGCTCTTGGAACGGCTAAGGAGCGCAAGCGGTGCGGGGACTGCAAGCCCCAAGCCTCGGAAGCAGAAGCGCCGGGTAGCGGCAAATCCATTGCGTTTGCTACCGCACTGGACGCGGTTCCCGAGGCGCTGATTCTTGGAGTCACCTTGCGGGTTAGTGGGCCGGATGTGGCCATGTTGGTTGCCGCGCTCGCACTGTCAAACGTTTCGGAGGCCCTTTCGGCGACCACCGGGATGCGCGGCGCGTCGCGCTCATCCACTTACATTCTGAGCCTGTGGACGGGCATTGCGCTCGGGACTGCGTTGGCCACGGGTCTTCTGTTCTACTTGCTCGGTGATCTTGGCCCTGGGCCAACGGCAGTCCTGAAGGCGCTTGGAACCGGGGCGCTCATCGCAATGGCGGCGGAAACCATGCTACCAGAGGCCTTCCACAACGGGCCGCGCTACTCCGGGGTTCTCGCCGCATCCGGTTTCGCAGGTCTCATCCTGCTCAGCGAAACACGAAAGTGAGCCTGTGTGCTCGGACGTTCGCGGCAGCACCAGCACAATGCGCCGTTATGGCGAGCGCACTTTTGACGGGGTAAGAAAGAGCAAGGAGACGGCTGGTGATTACACGCGGATTTCGAAGCAAACAGCACCGCTCGGTGCCTAAACGGCTTGCACCGGGGCAACACTTTACCAGCGACTTCCCTGTCCTGAGCGCTGGTCCCACCCCGCACACACGATTGGATAACTGGACGTTCACGATAGAAGCTGATGATGGAACGAACATCGCGTCGTGGGACTGGAACGAAGTCCGGGCACTCGCCCCGACTGAGATCACGGTCGACATCCATTGTGTAACCCGTTGGTCGAAGATCGACACGAACTGGCGCGGCATTACTGTAGAAAGTATCTTTGCAGCGGCGGGTTTAGGGGAGCCTCCTTCGCCCTTCATCATGGCCTTCTGCGACGGCGGCTACACAACAAACTTGCCCGTCGAGGATCTGCTCGAAGGAAAGGCGCTGGTCGTGTGTGAGTACGACGGCGATTCACTGCCTCCTGAGCATGGCGGCCCGGCAGGCCTCCTCGTGCCGCACCTGTACTTCTGGAAATCCGCCAAGTGGATAAGGGGGTTGCGGTTCATGGAAGAGAACGAGCCTGGTTTTTGGGAAGGTCTTGGTTATCACAATTATGGCGATCCATGGCGCGAGCAGCGTTACGAAGGCGACTAGCCGTCCCAAGCCCAATCACTGGCAAACGGCGACCACCCTCTGGACGCGTAAAGAAACACCTCGGGTGAGGACGATAGAGCTGGCAATAAGTGATTGGTCCGGCCATGTCCCGGGCTAACACCTCGACGTGCGACTGAGAGCCGAAAATGGCTACCGTGCGGAACGGAGCTACTCGATTGCTTCGCCGCCCGACGTTTCAGCCGTGCAGATCACCGTGGATTGCGTGGAAGACGGGGAGGTCTCGCCCTTCCTGACTGACGAACTGATGGCCGGCGACAGAATAGAAGTGCGAGGGCCAATCGGTGGGCACTTTGCGTGGTCCGTGTCGGAGACCCAGGATCCCTTGCTGCTAGTTGGCGGCGGCAGTGGCGTGGCGCCGCTCATGTGCATGCTGCGGCACCGACGCTTGCGGGGGAGTTCCGTCCCGGCGGCGCTCCTGTATTCCGCTCGGACATACGAAGATGTGATCTACCGCGAAGAACTCGCAGAGATGGCTCAGTCGGATCCGGAGCTCTTACTGGAGATCACGTTAACACGCGAGAGTCCGTCGGACTGGTCGGGAAGTGTGGGACGGATTCAGCTTCGACAGGTAAGAGCACTTATCGAACACCTCGGAAGGGTGGCTAACGCGTTTGTTTGTGGCGGCGACAGTTTCGTGGAGTCGACGGCTACGCTCTTGCTGCAGGCAGGACAACCGGCGGAGTTCGTGCGAACTGAGCGATTTGGGGCAAAAGAGAAGGCCTAGCTATCGAAGATCGCATCGAGTATCTCACCGCGACTTTTACTCAGCCGTGAGTCTTGAGGCCGTGCCTCCGGTTGAACCATCGCCTACTGGTGCACTCAAATCCGATCTACTCAAAGGCAGCTAGTTGCGATCGGGCCCATATCCGAGAAACCCGGTCATTCGTCGCTGCGCGTGAGACTGACGCACATCGGGCATGGTGTCGACTTGCACTATTGCCGGTATCGCATCGCGCGTCCACCTCTGCAAGCCAGCCTGTATTCCACGTTGCCATAGCTTCCACCGTAACGTCCTGGATCACCTGCATCCACTTCAGCCAACGGCACAAGCTCCGCGCCTAGTTCCTCGAAAGGCACTCACCTGATTCGTATTTATAAGTCGGTCAAGAGTTTGCTCAAAATCCCGGGATTCACCATGTCAGCGACGATGGGGTCTTCGAGCGTGCAGGGTTGACCATCGCGTTGCGAACTGGATTTCTAATGGTTCAGCAGTTGATGTCGGCGGTTCGTGTCGGCTCTTGGTCATCACGTCGACACTCGATGTCACAACTGTGGTTCAGGGCCTTTGTTTCAAGTGATTTCGCCTTTGGTTGCTCGAGTGCGTTGTCAATGGCGCCGCAGTAAACCACAAGACTGGAGCGGCACAAGGACACTGATATGAACTTCATAAAGCGGGCCTGGCTTTCACTATTGGCGATGACGTTGCTTTCTGGAACTGCAACGCTCGTCGCGCAGGTGACGACTGACTACGATCGAAGCGCCGACTTCACTCGGTACCAGACTTATTCATGGGAAGCCGTGCATGCAGAGGATCCGCTCTTCGTCGATCGAATCAAAACATCTGTGAATGCAGCCCTGGCGTCGAAAGGTTGGACGGAGGTAAAGTCCGGCGGAGCTGTGTGCATCATGGCGATGGAGATGACAAAGGATCATCGCACGCTTAGAACCTACTACGACAGCCTGGGCAGCGGCTGGAGTTGGGGTTGGGGAGGAGGGTTCGGTGATGGGTTCGGTACGTCGACGACGACCGAGCATACGTACACCGTAGGAACGCTGGTAGTAGACCTTTTCGATTCAACGACAAAGAAGCTGCTTTGGCGTGGCTCGGCAATGGGAACCCTTACCGAAAAGTCCGAAAACAACATAAAGCTCCTCAATCGTGGCGTACGGAAAATGTTCGACCGCTTCCCGCCGGATAAGAAGGAGCACAGAGCCAAGCGAAACACGTGATCGCTTCTCCGACGTTCATACGGACGAGAACCAGCGCGACTCGTATCCGCACGCATGAGCAGACGAAGCCGGATGCGTTCCGAAGCGGCGTAGATGATATTTTCGTTTGGCCCTGGGGGACTGCGGTCGGTGGCACAGTACTTCGGGGGCTATTACGTTTTATGCACCGCATTCGACACGAGATCGTGTGCTCGCCTCGCGCCGATGATGATCACCAGCACCGCGCCTCCTGATGATCTCAAGCCAGTCGCCCCGCTATCACCAGTCCGGCACCACCCATGGTACGGTGTGGCCGAACTGGGCGGCGGTCCGGCTTTGCCCGGTTGCGCCGCTGCCGGTGGGCAAGCACGCCTGCTGGACACTACGCAAGCGCGCTCGCGGACCAAACCAGCGGTGCCGTCTCCACAGTTCAGTTGTGGAGACAGCATCAACCGAATGCGTGATCGGGGCAGTTCAAAAGCGCCGTAGTGGTGGGCGCACATCGACTGCCCAGGGCAATTAATCCCTTAAACCTGGAGTTTGTGATGTGCCCTCAACTTTGCTACCGATGTACGTCAACACTGAAAGCCGCGAGCATCTTCCTGTTGCTGGTTAACCAAACCCACGGCCAAGATGCGTCGCCCATGACACGGGCGGGCGAGATCACAGTCGAAAGGCACCGTAAGCAGCGCGAATTGGCAGCCGAGACGAACAGCAAGTGGGAGGATCGCTTCATCTACGTGCGCGAATCCCGATTGATAGAGCGCTTCACCGCTGGTATTGCGGGGTTTCGCGTAAAGCTGGGGGGCTTAGCGACGAACGGCGGTTTTGCCGCCGGACCCGAGTATCTCAGGACGGATTTCGGCGACGGCCTTATGACCTTTCGCGCGTCCGCCCAAGCCTCGCTACGCAAGTTTCAGAAGTACGACCTCGAGATTGGAATGCCTCGCATCGCCGGCCGGTGGTTGTCGTGGAATCTACATGCGGCACATCACAACTACCCCCAGCTCCAATCTTACGGACCGGGCCAAGGCTCCGTGAAAACCGGGAGGAGCGACTTCCGGCTGGAGGACACGGCCATCGACACTACATTGGCTTTTCATCCGCTACGCCGTATGACCGTGGCTGGCCAGCTCGGGTACCTACAGAACAACGTGGGCCCCGGCACCAGCAAGCGGTTCATCTCTGCAGACGAGCAGTTCGCGGAGGCTACTACACCCGGCATTTCGCATCAAGCCGACTTCGTGCGATACGGTTCATTCGTGCAGTACGACTACCGCGACCGTCCCGGCGGCGCGCGGTCGGGTGGCATGTACTACGCCCAGTGGGGGAGGTACGTTGACCAGACCCGCGGCGCGTTCAGTCATCATCGTGTCGACATCGAAGCGCAACAATTCATTCCGCTGATCAATGCCCGCCGTGTCATCGCCCTACGTGCAAGAACCTCCTTGACCGACGCCGATTCTGGCAATCGTGTTCCTTTCTACCTGCAGCCCGTCGTTGGCGGATCCGATAGCGTACGCGGGTACCGGGCTTATCGGTTCTACGGAGATCAGTCACTGTTGATGACGGCAGAGTATAGGTACGAAATCTTCTCCGGCCTCGACATGGCAATGTTCGCCGATGCGGGCAAGGTGACAGATCGCAGACGCGATATCAATCTGCGAGACCTAGAGAGCAGCGTTGGCTTCGGCTTCCGGTTCAACGTACGGAACAACGTGTTCCTGCGTGTCGATACCGCGTTCAGTCACGAGGGCTTTCAGGTTTGGTTCAAGTTCAACAACGTATTTGCTTCTGGTCCGGTCAAGACCTCTAGCAGCCAAGGAGAATTCTGATGCCAAAGCTTCTATTGCCAGCAATGCTCATCTCGTGGGCCGCCAACAGTCCAGTGGCCGCTGAAACTCCAACGTTTCGGCCAGACGATCCGCTTTGGGTAATGCCGTCACCGTTGCCGGTCAGCAACGCAGGGCTTCGGAAGATCGGAGACGTGTACGACCTGTTCTACAACGAACTCGGAAAGCCTGGGGACAGTCAGCCGCTCAGAGGACAACCGATCCTCGCACGGGGAGTTAATACCTTGGGAGACGTTCCGGATGGCGAGTGGTATGTGAATCGGCATTACCGGCACCGACTCAGCACGACCGAACTCGCGCAGGGGCCAGTTGGCGCGCCTCCTAGCCGTGCAGAAAAGTGGATCGTCGTGGCGGCGAAGAACGAAGGTGTGACACCCGGGTTCGTGATTGCGGATGCAACCGGCCGGCGGTTCGTTCTCAAGTTCGATCCTGTAAGTTATCCCGAGCTGGCGACCGCCGCCGACGTGATCAGTTCCCGATTCTTTCACGCAATCGGCTACCATGTTCCGGCGAACCACATCGTGTATTTCAAGCGAGAGGATCTCGTGTTGGGCTCGGATGTTCGTTTCTCGGACCCCAAGGGCCGCAAACGCAGCATGACCAGGCAGGATCTTCAGGATGTACTCGATCGCGTACACAAGGCGCCCGATGGCCAGTACAGAGCCGTCGCGAGCCTATACCTCACGGGACAACCGATAGGTCCGAGGCGCTGGCATGGAACTCGACGTGACGACCCGAACGATACAGTTCCCCACGAGCATCGGAGAGATCTGAGAGGCATGCGGGTGTTCGCGTCGTGGCTGGGGCACGATGATTCACGCTCCATCAACAGCCTCGATATGGTCGTGGACGAAGGCGTACCGCATGTCCGCCACTACCTGATCGATTTCGGATCTACCCTGGGCAGCGCGAGTTATGGTCCGAACAGCCCTCGGTCAGGGCACGTGCCCCTGTTCTCTTGGAAGCCCGCCGCACGCGAGTTTCTCACTTTCGGGCTGTACGTGCCGAGTTGGTCCCTGGCGAAGTACCCGAGCTATACTTCCGTCGGGCGCTTCGAGCACGCCCGATTCGATCCTGAACGTTGGGTTCCAGAGTACAGAAACCCGGCATTTGAAAACATGCTGCCGGATGATGCATTCTGGGCGGCCAAGCAGGTGGGAGCGTTCACTGATGAGGACATCCGGGCCATTGTTCGGACCGGGCAGTTGTCGGACGCGCAAGCGGAGAAATGGATCGTTCAGTGCCTGATTCATCGGCGCGACAAGATCGTCCGAGCCTATGCTCCAAAGGTCTTGCCCCTCGACAACTTCCGGGTGGAGGAAGGCCGACTGCAGTTCGACCTAGTCGGATCGGGGATCCTGGAAAGTCCACGGTATGCGGTCCGCTGGTTTCGTGGTCGAGCTGGCGAGCAGCCTAGAAGTGTAAACGACGGTGTCGGGACGGAACTTCCCCTGCGGTACGACGATCTGGGCGCAGACGAACTGCTGATCGCGCACTTCTACTCCGGCGATCAGCGCACCGTCCGCGTCTACTTACGCCTTCAGCCTGGTTCGGCGCAGGTCATAGGTGCGGAACGCACATGGGCTACCTCGGTAAATTCGGAGCAGCGGTCGCATATCGCTGGATCAATCACAAATAGATAGCATCGCGAAAACGTCCTTTGCGGGCATTATTGCAGCGCCCACGTGCAGACGAGGCAGACCGCCGCGCAAGCTGCACAACAGCGGCCAGGCCGAGGGTCTGCAAGCTTCTCTGCGGTTGAGGATTGGACCTTGCAGTATGCAATGCCAGCTCAACCGCGGGAGTTCGTGTTCCTACGTGCACGCTTACAAGTCAATGATTCCGCGCTTCAGGCCAATGGTGACGGCGTGAGTCCGGTCATTCGCTTCGAGCTTCGCCAGAATACTCCTGACGTGGCTCTTTACAGTCTCCTCGCTAAGCGATAGCTGGGCCGCGATCTCTTTGTTCGCGTTCCCTCCTGCGATCAACTGCAAGACTTCCACCTCTCGTGGAGTCAACGCCTCATCGATGCTGTGCTCCGCTACGCCAGCCGCTATGTACGGCGAGAGGCGCTTTTGGCCGGCATGGACTGCGCGAATGGTCTCAACGAGTTCTTTTCGCAGCAGACCTTTGAGGAGATAGGCCCGTGCTCCTGCTTTAATGGAACGAGAGACGTGAACATCCCCCGCGTAAGTCGTCAATACTATGATCCGTGCGTCGGGGAACTCGCCGCGGATAGAAATGATGGCATCGATGCCGCTCATCTCCGGCATCTGTAAGTCCATCAGAGTTATGTCGGGCCGATGATTTCGAAACTGCTCGAGCGCCTCGCGTCCATTCGCAGCTTCTGCGACGACTTCCATATCGGTTTGATTCCGGATCAAAGCCGCTATACCCTCCCGGAGAAGAGGATGGTCATCTACGGACAGAACTCGAATCACACGTCACTCTGCTTCGTATGGAATAGCTGAAAAGGAGAGCGGCCGTTCGACCTACGGTATGCGATCGAGCCTGCGATGCTAAATTCAATCTTTGTACCGGCCCCTGGTCTTGTCCAAATGTCCAGGTTGCCACCGATTTGCTTGGCCCGCTCGCGTATACCGGCCAAGCCATAGTGGGCAGGCCGACCCTTTTCCACAACTTCGCTTTGAATCCCCTCCCCATCGTCCCGAATGCGCAATTGAAAGGCTCGTTCCCCAAAGTCAATGTCAACGTCAATATGATCGGCATGGGCGTGCCGGAAAGCGTTCCGTAGTGCTTCCCGAACGATGCCGTATAGCTCGTCCCGAATGATGGGCTGCAACTCCCTTGCTGTGCCATGGACTACCAGGCGGAACGCAGCCGAATCCTGTGTTGCCAATTCATCGCCAAGCGCCCTCACCGCCTCGGGCAGGTCATTCGCTGTTGTTCCCGACGATCTCAAATCCCCCACGGCGGTCCGCGCCTCCGCTATCGCTTGATCGGCACGTTCAAGAGTCTGCTCGAGCTCTTCCTTGGCATTCCCGTTTGGCAGCAACTCATACACGACTTGGAGACGAAGCATCAATCCTTGAAAACTCTGAAGCAGCGTGTCATGCAAGTCGCGGGCGACACGTGTGCGCTCATCCACACGCTCCGCCAGACGAATTCTATACAGATCCGTAATTTGATGGAGCCGATATCGGTAGCCAGCCCACACCAGCAGCAGTGCGGTGGCGCCGTAAGTTGCTTTGAACCACCAAGCTTGCCACCACGGCGGCAGAATCTCAATGCGCAAAACAGAACCTGGCTGACTCCATGCGCCGCCCCTTCTCGCACCTTCGACTCGAAATGTGTACACACCCGCAGGAAGTGTCGTATACGTAGCAAACCGCTTGTCGCTACCCACCTCAATCCATTCCGCTTGCAAAGGTTCCAACCTATACCGGTAGCGGTTTGTAGTGGGATTGAAGTAACTGAGGGCTGAGAACTCGATTGAGAATACGTTCTGGTGGTGGGAGAAAGTAACTTGGTCGGTGTAGGTAATCGCACTTTTTAGCGGCGATCCGGCTTCAAGGTTCACGGGTGAACCAAACAACTTCAAATCCGTGAGCACGACCGGGAGCGTGTATGGCGTGACGACTGAAGTCACGTCGGCCTGGTGGCCTTGTGTTTCTGGAATCGGCAGAACGGAGTGCGGATGAAATGTGACGCCACCGGAGAAACCTCCGAAAAACATCTGTCCGGTCCGGCTCTTCCAACATGCGCCCCAGCCTGTGAGATCAGGCCCAGGCAGCCCATCGACAGTCGAATAGCTAGTCATCTGATTGAGTTCCGGATTGAACCTTGCCACTCCATTGTTGGTGCTCATCCACAGATTGCCGCGGCCATCGTCAAGCACGCACCCCACCGCATTGCCAGGGAGACCGTTCCGACGCGTGAAGAGGGCGAACGTGCCGCTCTTGCGGTCGAGCATGTTCAAGCCGTTTTGTGTGCCGACCCACATTGTACCGGCGCGATCAATGTGTATCGAATTGACACGATTGTCACTTAACGTACCCGGTTGACTTATGTCGTGCTGGTAGTTGGCAGTAAATTGGCCTGTTACCGGATCGAAGCGCTGTAGACCCAAGGCGTCTGTGCCGAGCCAGAGGGATCCGTCACCGTCCTCAATCAGCTCAAGATAAAACAGGCTTCTCCCCGGCGGAATGGGCCTGTATCTAGTGAACTTCTCCGTCACGGGGTCAAAACGATGTAGAGCCTCGGCGCTAGCTGCCCAGAGCGTCCCGTTGCGATCAAGGAGTAGACGTGAAACGAAGTCATCGCTCAAACTGTTTGGATCGTTCCGCCGATGCCGATATTCCTTGAAGCGGTTGGTCTGGCGGTCAAAACGAAGTAGGCCGTGGCCGTACGTGCCCACCCAGAGATTTCCGGACCGGTCTTCGCGGATGGTAATCGCATCCGTGCGGGCTCCGGGCATGCTGGTGCGGCGGTATGAGGTGTAATTTCCGGATCGACGGTCCACTCGGTTGAGGGCTTCCGCCGTGCCCGTCCATAGACTTCCGGCGTGATCTTCAAATATCGCTCCGATGAACGGGCTATCGCTGCCGCTCCGATCCCTAGCGCGTTGCGGGAACCGTTGAAACAGCGGCGGGTGGATAGCAAAGCGGGTGATTCCTTTGTCGCCAAGTCCGGCCCAGATACTCCCTTCCCGATCAGCAAAGAGGCTTTCGACGTTGTTCTGCGGAATGGTCTCGGGGTCAGCCGGATCGTGGCGGTAGCTGACGAATCTGTTACGGTCCCGGTCGAATTTCCACAATCCGGCGCCATGTGTCGCGAGCCAAAGAGTGCCATTCCGATCTTCCAGCATGCTTGTAACACCCGTCACCGCTGTTCCCTCGCCTTTTGAGTGGTCAAACGAGTATTCCATGACTGTGTTGCTCTTCCGATCAAGCACAGCCAAGCCGCTCCCGGAAACGTGAAGCACCCAGAACACGCCGAATCGATCCTCGTAGAACGAGACAGAAGCCGAGGGATCGTGCAGTGGAACATGCAGCACTACCTTGCCGGTTCGCCGATCGAATTCGTCCAAACCCATGGTGCCAGCAACCCAGAATCTGCCGGTAGAATCTTCACCGCTCGTTCGAACATGGTTGCTACCGATCGTAGAAGGATCATTCGGATCGTGGGCAAAACGACGAGTTTGTCCAGTGGAGGGATTCAGTTCGTATAGCCCGGACCTAGTCGCGAGCCACATCGATCCCGCACTATCTTGACTCATGTGACTTACGTAAGGAACGGGGTAGCGTGAAAACGTCTCCGTCGCCGCGTCATATCTGTTGAGAAACTGGTCACATCCCACCCACAGCGTGCCCTCGCGATCCTTGAAGAGCGCACTAACGTAAACACCGCTGAGGCTTTTCGGATTTCCCGGCTCGTGAACAAAGAGCTTGACATTGTACCCGTCGAATCGGTTAAGCCCGTATTGGCTTCCAAACCACATAAACCCCGAGTTATCTTGTACGATGAGACCGCCTTTGGTCTGCGACAATCCCTCGGTGTTGGAGAGATGCTCGAACCGCAGATCCCTCCCATCAATGATGGACGACCTGATTCTCCGTGGGCTCAACCTGGCCTGCGGCACACCCTCGGCGGCGAACATGGGCAGATGTAGGCCGCAGAAGCAATACAGATGCAACATCCACGTGAGCGCGCCGGCGGTCGAGATCGTAATTAATCTGCTGAACCGCCCGGACATTGGTTCGGTCGAGCCCCAAGTCCGGATTAGCCGCTCGACATGTAAACAATTGATAAGCATCCTGCGAGACGAGTATTGCTCCACGATCTCTCAGATGATGCCACGATTTGATCGCGCGTGAGCGACACCCACCCGAGTGATACTTCAGGCCCAGGTCCACTCCGACCGGCAGCATTTGAACAGCGCCTTCATCCAGCAGCTTACAGCGACACGGTTTCCGGCAATCGTTAGGCGAGAGCGTTACATGCGCTCGTGAATTATCAGCCGGTTCGCGAAAGACCTCTTGCTTGACTCGATGCAACGAGCGTTGCGCGCTTATTCAACTTGAAAGCGCTTCTGCGTTTTTGCGAGGACGGCCGGCCTGAGATCGAAAAACAATGCGGTGGAACGCGCATGCGCGCCGTCCCGCTCGGGAAAAGAATCATCCGTTTGGGCGAAAGCACAGCTACGGTGCACAGCTTGACCCGTTCTGGCAACTCAATCGGCTCGACCTGGAGGCGTACATGCGAACCACGGTCGCGGGATTGCGTTGAATCGGAGTTCAGCCAGTACGTCGTCGCGGCCGTCAGCGGTTGCGTTCGCGCCCATACACTCAGCCCTGTGGTTCGGGCTCGTCCTGTCAGTCGTCGCTCCATCGACGCGATCCACCATCGCCTCCATATGCGCAAAAGCTGCCCCCTTGAGCGGACCAAGGCACCTGTCGGCTCCGACGCTCCGCCGACGATCATCGCGCTCTCATGCGTCGCCAAAATCTAAACGGCAGCCGAATTGCAGCAGTGGGGGACAAAGCCGTCAAAGCGGCTTGCGCGTAACGAGCGGCACAGGGACTGACCACCTCTATCTTCTGCCGGTTATCCTCACCATCTGCTACATCTCCTACATAATCCACCTCAGCCACGGCAGTCCCACTCCGCTCGTTTTATGACCGCCTTCGAGCGGTGTAGACGGAGAAGCAGTGCTTAGTACATCTACGACATCGGGCACGCGCCTCAGCCTATTTCTGCGCTCAAATGAAGTCGCCTGCTGCAAAACTTCAAAGGTCGGCGACGTCACCCAGCGGGTTCAAACCATGTCGAAAGTCCGACCGATCGAATTCGGCCGCCCATGAATTTCTGTGGAGCCAATCATTCCGCGATGGAGCGGACGGCACTAGTACACTTGCTCGTCAGTGTCCGCCGATGGACACAAGTCCCCGACCATCGACTTCGCGTAACGATCAGCATCCCGCTAAACGCTCGCTAACGCCCGGATCTATAAGCTGTTTGTGATTGGCACTTGCACTGCATCAGCTTTGCTGAGGAG
>DASQDN010000381.1:0-3161 GCA_035634155.1 Bryobacteraceae bacterium
ACGTGCTTCGGTTTGGAGGCGGTGTCGCTGCGCTTCTTTAATGTGTATGGCCCGCGCCAGGACCCGAATAGCCCGTACTCGGGCGTGCTGTCGATCTTCATGCGCTGCATTCTCGAGAACCGTTCACCCACCATTCACGGCGACGGGCAGCAGTCACGCGACTTCACATATGTGGAAGATGTCGCGAACCTGTTGTTGAAAGCTTCCACAGCGGCGAATGTGTCCGGTAAGGTGTTCAACGCGGGCAACGGCGGGCGCTACACGCTAAACCACGTGTGGAAGACATTAAACGAACTAACCGGCTCGAGCATCCCGGCTCAATATGGTTCCCCCCGCGCAGGAGACGTGCGCGACTCACAGGCAGATACCGAAGCTGCCGTGCGTGAACTCGGGCATGCGCCGCAGTTCAGCCTCGAAGAGGGCCTCCGTCGGACCTTCGACTGGTACAAGAGGGACGCCGCTGAGGCTGCCGCAACGCGCTAAACTGGGAGTAGCCTCCCATGTCTCTGATTCAAAATCAGTTCGAAAAGAACTTCCTCACCACAAGTGTGGATTATGTTTTCAACTGGGCTCGTAAGTCGGCCCTATGGCCGCTCACGTTCGGGTTGGCTTGCTGTGCGATCGAGATGATCGCCTCGTCCACTTCGCGCTTCGATATCGCTCGATTCGGCGCTGAGGTGTTCCGGCCTAGCCCCCGCCAGTCCGATCTAATGATCGTGGCGGGTACCGTAACGCTCAAGATGGCTCCTGTGCTTCGCCGTATCTACGATCAAATGCCTGATCCTAAATGGGTGATCGCGATGGGCGCGTGCGCCAATGTCGGTGGACCGTTCAACACGTACTCCGTGCTTCAGGGCGTTGACCGCATTGTGCCGGTCGACGTATACGTGCAGGGTTGTCCTCCGCGCCCGGAGAACCTGTTCTACGCTCTCCTCAAGCTGCAGGACAAAATCGACCAGATGACAACTTTGGTCAAGAAACCCACCGAGGTTCGCTTGAACGAAGAGATGCTGGAAGAATTCAAACGCCAGGTGCAGTTCGTGCAGCAGCCCGGCTTTGTGCAACAGCCAGGTACCGGCTTACACCTTCCTGCTTAAAGTCCGAGCGATAGGCTCGCTAAGCTGGAGTCATGTGGAAGCCAAACGCTGAGGGTGTGTTCGAGTCCGAGCTGCTAGCCCAATTTCCCTGGGTATGGCATGGCTTCGGTTCCCGAACCTCGGGCGATTGGCCAGGCGACTACACCCAGCTCAAGCAGATTCACTCCAGCATCGTACATGTTGCCGATGCGTCCGGCTGCCTCGGCGAAGGCGATGCGCTGGTCACCTCCACTCCCGGCCTACGGGTTGGAGTCCGTACGGCCGATTGCGCGCCTCTGCTGATGGTGGATTCAGGCAACCGGGCGGTAGCGGCTGTTCACGCAGGGTGGCGGGGAACCGTCACCCGAGTCGCCCAACGGACAGTGCAGCAGATGACCTCCACCTTCGGCACAGATTCTGCACGGCTTCACGTGGCCATCGGTCCATGCATAGCCGAGTGCTGTTTTGAAGTAGGTCCGGAAGTCGCCGCCGAGTTTGTTGAGTGGTTTCCGGACGCGACCAAACGAACCCATCTCGACTTGGTCACTGTCAATGTCGCACAACTAGTGCAGTCAGGCGTGCCTCGGGAACAGATCGATGTGGCGGGGCTGTGCACGGTTTGCAATGACGCTCAGTTCCATTCATTTCGGCGAGACAAAGAAAAGTCCGGCCGGATGGTGGCCGCCATCGGGATCCACAGTACGTAGCAAAAACAAACGCGGACCCCGAAGGGTCCGCGCCGTTCTTGCAGAGCTGGAAGGTGATTAGGCTGCGCTGACCAGCAGCTCTTCGAGGGATTCGCTGCCCTCTTCCTGAGCGCGGTCAGCCTGTTCCTGGCACGCGATGCAGTACGGAGTCCATGGCACAGCGTTGATGCGCTTGATGCTGATCTCCTCTTCGCAATGCACGCACACACCGAACGAGCCTTCCTCGATGCGGCGCAAAGCGGCGCGCACATTGCGCAGGAGATTGGACTCACGGTCGAGATTGCGAATTGCTAGCTCGCGCTCGGCCGCGTTCTGCACTTCATCCAACGCATCGGGGCTCTTTTCGATGGTGATGCCTTCCCGGTTACGCAACACGTCCGCCAGTTCGGCTTGGCGTGCTTCCAGGATTTCTTTGTACTTGTTGATGTCGGTCTTCGTCATGGCTGCTCTCCTTGCTTCTTATCTTCTGGTTTTGTTATCTCGTCCCATTGTTACCAAGTGGGTTTAGACGTTGCTTTCTCGCCAAAGTTACAAATTCGTTTGATTCTTTGGGAACCGTCTGAGCGGGCCGCCAGCTCGTATTCCGCTGCCGGTCTCGCCAACCCTTGGTTTTGGGCTCCCCGAATCATAGCACACCCTTTAGCAATTTCAAGACCAATACGGTCCAGTACGAAACTATCGTCACGAAGGTTCATTTTCATGACCCCTGTCGATGCCTAAACGGTTGAAAATCCAACTTACGCGTCTGAACGGTGCGTAAGACGCAATCGCGGTGGGCCTAGTTCCGCAGAGGTGCGCGATATCAGCTAACGCGGATACGATGGGCCAGACGGGCTCAAGGACGCAAATATTGCTATTTTGCGGGGAGCTTCTAAGGGATTTACCTGTCGAGATTACCAGCTTCTACTTAGTGTTCAGCGAAGCTGATACGAAGATTACACCCAACTCGCGGCCGTCGAGGGTTCCTGCAGCTAGGAACGGTTCCAGGGCGAACTCCACAGTCACCGCTTCGTTCTTCAGGACAGCCGGCGGAACGTCGGTCCTGAAGGTCTGTTCACCTGCGGTGGTGTATGTTGCGCTGCCCACCGGTGTGTTCTGAATCGATGCGTTCAGCGTCGTCCGCTTCAACCGCTGCGTCACGGGATCGGGCACCGATAGCTTCACAACCAGCGCCGCCCCGCGCTCGCCGGCCCCGGCAGGTGTCTTCAAGGTTACCGAGAAGCGGCCCATCGTCCAACGCCACGAGCCCTGCTCCACGCCGTGAAAACCCTTGATCATCTGCATGGAGGCTTTGGGATCGCCCGCCTGAACCGTCGACACGAGCATTGGCTCCGTTTCGTCGGTGGCCTCCAGCTTGATCTTCTCCTCGCGCCGACAC
>DASQDN010000382.1:0-5543 GCA_035634155.1 Bryobacteraceae bacterium
CAATAGCCTGTGTTTGGCGGCCGAATTAAGCACAAGGCTCGCCTGAAATCCCGCGACGCCTTGGTTAGACTACGCTTCCCGTGAGTTCGGTCCTGAAGAATGGCAGCATTGACCGGAAGCACCTGGTCGACATTACTACCAGGTCGCCGGTGGTTAAGGAGGGTTCATCGGAACGCAGGTCGTCCATGCCGCGGCGGCTTCACGACGAAGATCTTACTTTCTTCGCTTTACCCTAATCGGAAGCAAGAATCTCGTATGGGGAGCTAGGGATCGTTAAGGCTTCGTTTGGTCTGCCTAACTCCCTGTAGCGGATCCGACCGGTTGCTCTCGAACCGGGAGCTTCCAATCAGGCCGGATGAAGTGGCAGGTGTAGCCGTTCGGGATGCGCTCAAGGTAATCCTGATGCTCGGGTTCGGCCTCCCAGAAATTGCCAGCGGCTGCGACTTCGGTCACAACTTTGCCAGGCCATAACCCCGACGCATCAACGTCTGCGATCGTATCCTTCGCAATCCGCTCTTGTTCGGCATCCGTGTAAAATATTGCCGACCGGTAGCTCATTCCGATGTCGTTGCCTTGCCGGTTCCGGGTGCTCGGGTCATGGATTTGGAAAAAGAACTCCAGGATTTGCCGATAGCTGATCCGGGATGGGTCAAAGATGATCTCGATGGCCTCAGCGTGAGTCCCGTGGTTGCGGTAGGTCGCATTTGGCACATCGCCGCCAGTGTAGCCCACGCGTGTTGAAATCACGCCGTCGTAGCGGCGAATAAGGTCCTGCATACCCCAAAAGCAGCCACCAGCAAGAACCGCACGTTCTTCAGTCATAGAATGTCCTCGGTTGAATTGATATGAAACTCAGTAGCGGTCGGCTCCGAATCGTCACGCCCTACAAACTAAATAACAACCGAACAAGCTTTACTTAATACATAGCGGACGCACACGGAGATCAATGTCCCCAAACGCAGAGCTGAGGTTTGCAACGGCTGTACAGGCTGATGTCGTTCTTGCTGTAACTGATAGCACACCGAAGGCCAACAGGGTTTTCTTGGATGCGCCGTTTGCTCTTGCGTCCAGTGTTTAGCGGCCTTCCAAACGTAAGTCGTTTGCTCCTGATCTTGGTCAGACGCTGGAGCCCCTAGCGCGAACCCTGTTGCGCTGTGCCACGGCACCGGTATCCGACGAAGCATTGCTGAGTGTCGGCTGCAGGAATCCAGGCGGGGTCGGTTCTTTCTGCCGGCCCGCAAAAGCCACCGCCGCTGACGTAACGATCGTACGTGAACGTTCCAGTGCCCAGAACGACAGCACCCTGCCGCTGGACCAAGCGACCCACAGTGTCGCAGTTCATAGAAAGCGAGTTCGGGCGAGACTGAGCGTGTGCCGCGGACGCGATTATAACAATGGGCACGGAGAGAAGTTGCGACCTCATCATAGAACTTATCACTGGATGACATGCATCTGGTTAAACTTAGTCTGTCCCAAGACGGTGCTCTAGATGTGCTGTTGACAACCCGCGGTTCTCCTTCGTATTGCAAGCGGACAGCGCGTGCGCTGATTGCGCCGAAGTTCTCAGATCGATTTACGGAGCGACCTGAACGCGGCACGGAGCTCTGACGCGAAGAGAACCGGCTGTTCCCAAGCTGCGAAGTGACCGCCCTTGTCGAGCTGGTTGTAATGAATGAGCTTGGGGTAAGCCCGCTCCGCCCAGCTCCGCGGGGCTTGATACTGCTCGCCAGGAAATACGCTCACTGCCACCGGGATGGTGACACCCTTGGCGTTGAAGAAGCCACCCTTGTATTCCCAGTACAGGCGAGACGCAGAGACACCCGTGTTCGTCAGCCAGTAAAGCGTGATGTTGTCGAGGATCTCGTCCCGCGTCAGCTCGCCCGTGGCGCTCGTGGTCCGGTTCAGGGCCGAGGCGACCGCCGCCGCCGGCTGGCCCTCAGCGTCATTGTGGTCGAGAAGCCAAGCGGCAAGGCCGACGGGTGAATCCGCTATGCCGTACAAAGTTTGCGGGCGCGCCGCCATGTACCTGGCGTAGTCTACTTGCTTGAACGTTCTCACCAGCTGCTCATAGGCGCGCTGTTCGTCGGCTGAGAGACTGGAGGGCGCTGGACTGCCAGCTAAGAGAGCCTTGTCGACGTCAGCGGGAACGGTAGCCGGCATGTTAGTGTGGATGGCGAGCAGTCCTGCAGGTGCCTGCAAGCCCATTTGGTCGACGACGAACGCACCCCAGTCACCACCCTGGGCGACGTAGCGGCTGTAGCCGAGACGCTGCATCAGCTCTGCCCACGCGCGACCGATGCGCTCAGGGCCCCAGCCGGTGCTCGTAGGCTTGCCGGAGAAGCCATAACCCGGCATCGACGGGATCACGACGTGGAAAGCGTCCGAAGCGCTTTGGCCATGCGCGGTGGGGTTAATTAGCGGATCTATAATCTTCAGCTGTTCAATGACTGAGCCCGGCCATCCGTGCGTGACGATCAGCGGCAGCGCGTTCTCATGCTTTGAACGAGCATGGATGAAATGGATATCGAGCCCATCAACTTCGGTGATGAAGTTTGGCAGGGCGTTCAGTTTGGCTTCGCACTTGCGCCAATCGTAATCCGTCGCCCAATAGCGCGCGAGTTCCCGCATCGTCGCGAGCTGCACGCCCTGGGATTGATCTGCGACAGTCTCGCGATCTGGCCACTGGGTCGCCGCGATGCGTCGGCGGAGATCGATAAGAGCTTCCTCCGGGAATGCGATATGGAATGGCCGGATTGCGTGACTCTCGGTCGCCGCGGATGGGGACGTCGAAAGCAGGCTGGCGGCCCCAATGGCTGCCGAGCTGGCAAGAACGCTGCGCCGGGTGATCGATGTCGATGAGGACATACTCTTCTCCCACATTCCGTCCGCAAGAAAGTTGCATGACGAGACAGACCCTAGGGTGAACGGCATGTGCGGTCTTGGTCGGACTGACCAGTTTTTGGCTGCTCTTGCTCAGAAGTATGCCGCCCCTCCCTGAACCGCCGACCATCGCCCGCGATGCATACGACTCCGCTTGCAGGGAATACAAATAGCACCGCCGTCACAGGCAGTTCGGCAGCGCACGTAATGGTCATGCTAAGTGCCCTCTTACACGTTTATGAAAGCGGCACGAGAGAGGCCGGTCAGAGCAACTGCTCGTGACGAGCGTGAGCTGGGCTAGCCTTCTGAACCGTTTCCGTTCTCGATCCATCGCTTTCAATCAAGCCTGATCCCAGCCGCGCTTATAAATTTCGCCCACTTTGGAATCTCCGCCGAAATGATAGCTGAGAACTCCGCAGGGGAGTTGCCAATCGGCTCGATGCTCATCTCCTCAAAGCGCTTTCGCATATCAGGGAGCGCGAGGATCTCGACCGTTGCTTGATGCAACCGTTCGATAAATGCAGCCGGGGTCCCAGACGGTCCCAGCAGACCCCACCATACTGTCATCTCGACGTCCGGGAAGCCGGATTCGGCCATGGTCGGGAGCTCGGCCGCGCCAGCAAAGCGCTTCGCGGATGTCACCGCGAGCGCTCGAATTCCTCCGGCACGCACCTGAGCCAATACGTTCGTGGGAATGCCGAAGAAGAAATCGACCCGGCCGGCAATCAGATCCGTCATCAGATTGGTCCCACCGTTATAGGGCACATGCACGGTATCGATTCGTGCCGACGTACGAAACATCTCAGCAGCTAAGTGTTGTGTCGTACCCGACCCCGCTGAAGCGACATTCATTGTTCCAGGCCGTGCGCGGGCCAGTGCAACAAGATCCTGAACGGTGTTGGCCGCCACGTCCTTGTGAACGACGAGGATGTTAGGGTGGGAATATAAGATTGAGATGGGCGCGAGATCCTTGACAGGATCATAGGGCATCATTCGGTGTAGGCTGGGGGCTACGACGATGCTCGAACTGGCTGCAAAGAGAAGTGTGTGCCCGTCCGGCTCGGCCCTTGCGACACGTTCCCCCGCAATGTTACCAGAGGCGCCGGTCGCATTTTCGACGACGACCGGTTTCCCCAGTTTTCGAGAGAGCTTGTCAGCAAATGCTCGCAAAGCGACGTCGGGAGATGTGCCTGGCCCGAACCCCAGGACGATGCGAACTGTGCGGGTCGGATAATCAACCTGCGCGGCTGCGCTGCCCAACGTGAAAAGCAAAATCGGCAACGCGAAGATGAGCGTGCGCAGCATCGTGCGCCAAGCAGATACTTCCAGTTCTCTCATCACTCTCTCCTTAGTATATGTGGGTTGTTCAACTACATGCGTGAAGATCGGACTTATATGGAAGCTCGAACTAATTGGAACTGACGGGTTGGCCGAAAGAACCCAACAGTCGCTTGGCAGATTTGAGATCGGCCGTGCCGTACCCCTCATGGAATCGGTCATAGGTTCGAGCTAACTCTGATCCCGCTCCATTACGACCACCTCCTCTGATTGTCAGCCGAGCGAAGCTCATAGCAGCGCGCAGTCTCCACGAGAGTGCTGACTGCTGATCCGACAATGCAATGGACTGCAGGAAACACTCCTCGGCACCATGTCGGTCCGCTGCTTGCGCCAAGATCTCGCCTTTCAATCGCAACATTTCCGGCATCATGAAGGACTCTCCTTGGGACGCAATCGACGCGATCGAGCCCGTTATTGTCGTCAGGGCATCGTCCAGATGGCCCGCTCTCGCGAGGCTCGCTGCGTAAGCGCAGCTGATTTCAGCGGTATACAACTCGTAACGCTCCGCGTGCAGTCGCGCGAGGCATTCGCGCAAGAGGTTCGTGCCGTGGACGACCTCTCCGCGCAAAACTAGGAACTCGCCCTGTATAGCGAGTCCGACTGTCTGGAAGGGCTCTAAGGAGTGCCTTTCCGCGTGTACAATTAGGCGGTCTGTGCACTCGCCGACTTTTGCCCAGTTACCCGTCCATTGAAATACCGAGATGCCCCAGATGAGTGCTATGCAGAACGTGACTGGATCCTGATGTGGCGTTGGTTCCCAAGTCATCCGGGTCGCGGCACGAAGTGCCTTATCGGGGTAACCCAGTAGCCACAGCACTCGTCCTAGAGGAATTTGCGGATCACGGTGGAAGCCGAAGTGACTCGCATTGATGTTTCGGGCTTCGGGAGGCCCGTGTGATGCCGCCTCTAAATGGACGCGGGCCTCGTCCTGATTACCAACGAGATGATGCGAGACGCCAAGAAGCCCATGGCTGGCGGCTACACCGACCGGATCATTGATATCGCTAGCAATAGCTTCGATGCGTCGAGCGATCGGCAGCAGGCGGCTGAAATAGCCCGCCCGGCGATAGCACATGTGCAATCTAGTCAGCAGCCTTAACTGAGTATATCGATCGTCAAGGGCCTCTGCGATTTCACAGCCCCGTTCGAGCGCAGATTGTGCCTGCCCGCCGTTGCCTTTCGTGTACATGAGGCAATGGCCCAACCCGGCTTGGAGCTCCATTTCCCACCGGCTGCCGCGCATCCTGTCATCCAACGCCGAGAGCGCTCGCTCGGTCCAGCGACGGTATTCGCTCAACAGGGAGAGTTCGATGTACAGGCCAGCG
>DASQDN010000383.1:0-11688 GCA_035634155.1 Bryobacteraceae bacterium
GCGCAAAGGCCGAAAACAAGCGCGTGCTGGTCGCCTTCACGGGTTATGCCTGCACGAACTGTCATTGGATGAAGGCAAACATGTTCACGCGACCCGAGATCGTGGAGGCCAGCGCCAATTTAATCCTGGTAGAGCTATACACGGACGGATTGGATCCGGCGAGCGATACTAACCAGCAAATCCAGGAGTCACGCTTCCAGACGGTGGCGATTCCGTTCTACGCAATTCTGGACGCAGACCAGCGAGTGATCGCCACGCACGCCAGCGTGACGCGCGACACAGCCGAGTTTCTTTCTTTCCTTCGAAAAACATGAGAACGATAGGCGCAGTCCTGCTCGCCTGCGCCGTTGCTTCGGCCCAGAGCGAGATCCGCGGCTTTCCCGCAACCCAAGTGGCCGCCCAGCGCGAGCTCGAAAGCAAGGCTCATGCGATCCCGCAGCCGGCCAACCTGCGCGCTTACCTGGAGAAGATGTCGGCCGAGCCGCACATCGCCGGCTCTAGCGCATCGCGCGCGGTGGCGGATTACACGGCCGGGCTCCTGCGGCAATGGGGCTTGCAAGTGCGTGTGGAGGAGTTCGAAGCGGTGTTGCCGTATCCGAAATCACGGCTGCTGCATCTGACCGCGCCCACGAAGTTCACTGCCCGGCTGGATGAAACACGAATCGCCGAAGATCGCGATTCGGGCGACAAGGACCAGGTTGCAACCTACAACTCGTACGCAGCATCGGGTGACGTAACCGCGCCGCTGATTTACGTCAACTATGGCATTCCCGAAGATTACGAGCGCCTGAAGAAGCTGGGTATCGATCCCAAGGGCAAGATTGTGATTGCCCGCTACGGGCGCAGTTGGCGAGGCACCAAGGCGAAGGTTGCCCAAGAAAACGGCGCGCTTGGCTGCCTGATTTATTCGGACCCTCGGGACGACGGCTACTACCTGGGCGATGTGTACCCGAAAGGCGCCTATCGGCCTCCGCAGGGCGTACAGCGCGGCAGTGTGATGGACCTGACGCTGTATACAGGAGACCCGCTCTCTCCGGGCTGGGCAAGCGAGAAGGGCGCACGAAAACTTGCGCTCAATGAAGCGACGAACCTCATCAAGATTCCGGTTCTGCCTATTTCCTACGGCGATGCGCAGCCTTTGCTGGCGGCGCTCGATGGACCGGTAGCGCCGGAGCAATGGCGGGGCGCACTGCCGATTACGTATCACATCGGCCCCGGTCCGGCGACAGTGCACATGAAGGTCGAGATCGAATCGGCGACTCGTCCGCTGTACAACGTGATCGCCACGATTGCCGGCTCGGAGTTGCCGGATGAGTGGGTGATTTACGGCAACCATCACGACGCTTGGGTGAACGGCGCGCAAGATCCCGGAAGCGGCGCGTCGGTGCTGCTGGAAACCGCGCGCACCTTATCTGAGTTGTTGAACACCGGATGGAAGCCCAAGCGCACGATCAAGCTGGCGCTGTGGGACGGCGAAGAGTTTGGGCTGATCGGTTCTACCGAATGGGTGGAAAAGCATGAGGCCGAGCTGAAGCAGAAGACGCTGGTCTACTTCAATACCGACATGACCGGCAAGCTCGACTTAGGCGTGGGTGGATCGCCTTCGCTTCACGTGTTCATGCGTGAGATCGTGCGTGACGTGCTGAAGGGCGAGACGACTCCGTTCGTGATGGGACCGGTTGGCTCGGGATCCGATTACACGCCGTTTCTGCATCATTCCGGCATTGCCAGCGTGAATGCGGGGTTCGGCGAATCGGGCGGGGTTTATCATTCGATCTACGATTCGTTCGACTGGTACACGCGATTTTCCGACAAGGATTTCACGAAAGGCAGGTCGCTGGCGCAGATCATGACCACAGGACTTCTGCGCGCCTCCGGAGCTCCGGTTGCGCCGTTCGAGTTCCGCCAGGTGGCAATCGCAATTCGCGGCTACATGGCCGATCTGAGCGCCAAGAGTGAATTGCAATTGGGCGAGCTGCACACAGAAGCAACCAAACTCCACGAGGCGGCAGATGCGTACGAGGCGGCCTACAAGAAAGCGTTGGAGACGCCTTCGGTACACACCAAGCTCAACCGTATTCTGCTGGACACCGAGCGTGCACTTGCGCCTCCAGCCGGGCTGCGCGGCCGGGAATGGTACAAGCATCAGTTGATGACTCCGGGCGCGTACACGGGCTATAGCGCCAAGACCCTGCCGGCTATTCGGGAGCCGTCGGAGCTGCAGCGCTGGGCCGAGGCAAACGCCGGTGTGAAAGACGTTGTGGCAGCCGTGAGCGGGCTCCGGCTGAAGCTCCAGGCAGCAACAGAGTTGCTGTCACAATAGATAGAAACGTCCGATGATTGTTGAGACCCAAATCGTTCGTTTTGATTCTCTGCTCCTCGATTCCGGCGCGACACTCGCGCCCATCGACGTCGCCTATGAGACCTACGGAGAGCTGAACGCCTCTGGCTCGAATGCGATTTTGATTCTTCACGCGTTCTCCGGCGACGCCCATGCAGCCGGAGTCAGCCACAACGACGGCAAACCGGGTTGGTGGGACAACATGATCGGTCCGGGACGCGCGTTCGATACGTCGCAGTATTTTGTGATCTGCTCAAACGTGCTCGGCGGATGCAAGGGAACGACGGGACCGGCGTCGATCGATCCGGCCACAGGCAAGCCGTACGCGATGAGCTTTCCGGTGATTTCCATTTCCGACATGGTGCGGCTGCAGAAGAAGCTGGTGAACCATCTTGGGATCGAGCGCCTGCTGGCGGTAGCGGGCGGATCCATGGGTGGCATGCAGGTGCTCGAGTGGGCGGTTGCGTACCCGGACGCGGTTGCGTGCGCGATTCCGATTGCCACCACCTCGCGGCATAGCGCCCAGCAGATCGCCTTCAACGAAGTGGGACGTCAGGCCATCATGGCCGACCCGGACTGGTGCGAAGGCAACTATCACGACAAGAAGCCACCCGCTCGCGGGTTGTCAGTAGCGCGGATGGTGGGCCACATCACGTACATGAGCGATGATTCGATGCGCGAGAAGTTCGGGCGCCGTTTCCGTCAACAGGAGCCGTTGCCGAACTTTTCGTCCGTGTTCGAAGTCGAAAGCTACCTGCGTTATCGCGGGAGTCAGTTCGTCGATCGTTTTGACGCGAATTCGTATCTGTACATCACGAAAGCGATGGACCTGTTTGACGTGACCAATAGTCACGGTACTTTGGCTGCGGCGCTGGAAAGAACCAAGTCGCGCTTTCTGGTTATCAGTTTTACGTCGGACTGGCTATATCCGACGTACCAGTCGCTTGAGATCGTCAGCGCGCTACGAGGCCGCAATCGAGACGTGGCTTTTTGCGAGTTGCAATCGAACTACGGCCACGATGCTTTTCTCGTCGACGTGGTGGAGCAAAGCGAATTGATTCGCGGCTTTCTGGCCAGCACCTATCGGGAGAAGGTGGCTCGGGCTTCATGAGCACTGCGGCCGCGAGCTTGAACCCGCAATCGGTGCGCGACGTCCTTGGCCGCAAGGATTACGCGATCATCAGCGAGATTATTGAGCCGAACACGCGGGTGCTCGATGTGGGCTGTGGGGAAGGCGAACTGCTCCACTGGCTGGCGGTAAACAAAGATGTAGATGCGCGCGGCGTGGAGATTGTGGGCGCTAAGGTGCAGCGCGCCATTGCGCGCGGCGTGTCGGTGTATCAGGGCGATATCGACCAGGGGCTTGCCGATTATCCTGACGAGGCTTTCGACTACGTGATTCTCAGCCAGACGCTGCAGGAAGTTCGCAAGCCTCTGAAGGTCCTGAAAGAGATGCTGCGCGTAGGTAAGCGTGCCATTGTAGCCTTTCCCAACTTCGGGCATTGGAGCGTGCGGCTGGCGCATTTATGGTCGGGCCGTGCTCCACGCACCAAGCTGTTCCCGCACGACTGGTACGATTCACCGAATATCCACTTCTTAACGATCCACGACTTTGAGTCGCTGGCGAACAAAGAAAAGTGGACGGTGGAGCGAGCGTTCTACCTCAGCAGTGACAAGGAAGTGCACGCGCTGCCGAATTTAATCGCAGAGGTGGGCGTGTTTCTGATTCGCAAGTAGCTGCTTTAAATTTTTCCCTGCACTAGCGGCTGGGTCCGCGGCCTTTCGATGCGCTTGGCTTGTTGCGCATCCGACGGGTACTTCACTGGCGTGAATCGGCCCTCTTTCTGCATCCGCTCCCAGCCTTCCACCCAGGACGGAAGCGTGCCCGCGTTCCAATGCGCCACGCTCGCCTCATCGCACCAGTTCGGCAGCTTGCTCATGGCCTCCCGATGCGCGCCGGAACCACGATAGGCCTTCATCGCGGCCTCGCTTTCCCAGCCTGTCAACGTCCAGAAGGTTCGGCGCCGGTCTACAAGCGTGAAGCCGCCGCGAAAGCCATTCGTCACCCGAGCCTGCTTCATGGACCGCATTGTCCATAGGTAGAAGGCGGGCATAAACCGCCAGCTTCGAATGCGAAGTCTAGTGATCGAGATGAACATCAGCGGGCGCCGTGCTCCTTTAAGAGCGAGATGATCGTCTCGTCCTTGCTTTGTTCGGCTGCCTGCAACGGTGTGTAGTCGTTCTGCTGGCGAAGATTCGCGTCCGCGCCATGACGCAACAGCACCTCGACCGATCGCGCATCGCGAGCCGCCACTGCGGCGTGAATAGCCGCTACCTTCATCGGATTCCGTGCTTGCGCATTTACGTCCACGCCGGCACTGGCAAGATCTTCTACGATTTCAGAGTGACCGAAGAAGGCAGCCAGCGCGATGGGCGCGAAGCCGTCCGGCGAGAACGAGTTCCCTGCCCCAGGATCAGCCTCCAGCAGCTCGGCGACTTTGACCCGATCCCCGAGGGCGCAGGCGTCAAACAGATCGAGATCGGTGCGGCCCGCGGCCAACAGGGCTGCAATAGCAGGCTGCCGGTGATACATCGCTACGGAGATTAGGGAAACACCTTCTGGAGTGCGAGCGGTCGCGGCTCCGGGATCTTCGGTCAGCAACGCTTGTACACGCGTGGCGTCACCTGCTTTGATTGCATCCAAGAGGCTCATGAGTTAAATCCTAGAGCATGCAAAGCGGGCGTGGTCAGAGCACGGGCCAGAGTGGAAACTCCACGGCGCAGTTCGGCTGGACTGCAGCCTGCGAAGCCCAGGATCAAGCCGGGCTGAGGCTGTTGCTTGATCGAGAACGCGGATACGGGCGTCACCTCCAACCCGAGTCTCGCCGCACGATCCGCCGCCGCTTTATCGGATGGTTCCTGTTTCAGCCAAGCCGTCGTCCTCATGCCGGCGGCGGCAACGGTGACGTCGGCAACCCCGGTTAGTTCCTGGCGCGCCGCCTCAGTGAGTACGGATAAACGCTCGGCATAAATTTGGCGCATCCTTCGCACGTGGTGCCCGAAGTGACCCTCCGTGATGAACTCTGCAAGAACTGCCTGGTCAAGGGTCGGTGGATGCCGATCCATTAAGCTTCGCGCTCGTTCGAATGCGGACACGATGCGCTCGGGTAGCACCAGGTAGCCGAGCCGCAGGGCGTTGAACAGCATTTTGGTGAACGTGCCGACGTATATAACCGACCCCGATCGATCCAGGCTCTGCAGCGCCGCCACGGGGCGGCCAAAGTATCGATACTCCGCATCGTACTCATCCTCCACGATCCAAGCGCCAGACTCGGCGGCCCAGTTGAGTAATTCCATCCGACGGTCGGCAGACATTGTCACGCCGGTGGGGAACTGGTTCGCGGGTGTGACATAGGCCAGCCGGGCGCGAGGAGCAAGCTTCCGCGCCAAGGCCACCTGCATGCCATCGCCATCAACATTGACGGCAACGATGCGAGCTCCGGCGAATCGCAATGCATGCAGCGCTCCCGGGTATCCAGGATCTTCCATCCACAAGGCGTCGCCGGGATCGATCAGCAGACGACCGATTAGATCGAGCGCCTGCTGAGCGCCCGTGGTCACCAGCACCTGTTCCGGCGCGCATCGCACTCCACGCGACGCGCCGACATACTCGGCGATGGCTCGCTGCAACGGTGGGTATCCGGCTACATGGCCATGCCCATACAACGACCGCGGCGCACGCCGCAGCACGCGCGCGGCCGTACGCGCCCACAGGTCGGCCGGAAAAAGGTCGATAGCGGGTTCGAAAGAGCGAAAGGCCTTGCCCACCGACCTGGGGACCGGAAGAATCCTGACGTCCTTCAGCAGACTTTCGGCACGCTTGGATAACGTTGCTTTCGATGGCTGAAGCTTCGGGGACAAGCCGCTTCGCCTGGCGTTCAGCAATCGATCCGGCAGGCCGTTTGCGACATAGGTTCCTGCTCCAACCTCGGTCGCCGTGTAGCCTTCCGCCAGCAACTGGTCGAAGGCCGCGACGACAGTGCCTCGCGAGACACCGTACTGCTGCGCGAGGGATCGCGTGGATGGCAGTCGTGCGCCTGGACGCAATCGGCCGGCGAGGATAGCCGAGCGCAATTCGCCGTAGAGCCAGCGCCAGAGTTCCTGATTCGCTTGTCGCGTGCTCAAAGAAAGATCCTGGAAGGTCTCGGCTTTTGCCACGAAAGTGGACTACTCCTCCAATCAATTATGGACCTGGGCGCCGATCCACACATCGTCTACTCTACAGGAGAGAGGACCACATTATGCAACCCAGATTCGAATATCACCAAGCTTCCTCAGCGGCGTACCAAGCGATGTTAGGGCTTGAGACGTTCGTTCGCAGGGCATCCAAGCTGGAGCACTCGCTCCTGGAGTTGGTTAAGATTCGCGCTTCGCAGATTAACGGGTGCGCCTACTGCCTCGACATGCACACCAAGGATGCGCGTGCCGCCGGCGAAACCGAGCAACGCATCTACGCTTTGTCGGCCTGGCGTGAGACGCCCTTCTTCACCGATCGCGAGCGCGCGGCGCTGGCCTGGACAGAGGCCGTCACACTCGTGGCCGACGGTCATGTTCCCGATGCAGTCTACAAAGAGGTGAAGCCGAGCTTCACAGACGAAGAGCTTGTCAATCTCACGGTCGCTATCGTTACGATCAACGGCTGGAATCGGCTGGCAGTCGCATTCCGCGCCGTCCCAGGCGAATATCAGCCTGGCGCCCACAAGGTAGAGGCGGCTTCGCGATGACGCGCCTGTTTTTGTGTGCTCTCGCGGCCGTGGCAATCGCGGCGGCGCAACCCGCAAAGGTGACTCCGCTCCTATCCAAGGACTTGACCGGGATCGCGGGAAAGGAAGGAGCGATGCTGGTGGTGGAATATCCGCCGGGCTCCTCCGACTCGATTCACCGACACAATGCGCATGTCTTCGTGTACGTGCTGGAAGGCTCCATCGTGATGCAGGTAAAGGGCGGTAAGCAGACGACGCTGGGGCCCGGGCAGACTTTCTACGAAACGCCTGAAGACATCCACGTCGTAGGGCACAACGCGAGCAAGACTCAGCCGGCTAAATTCCTGGTGTTCTTTGTGAAAGACAAAGGCGCCCCAGCGGTGGTTCCTGTGAAGTGAGCCTTGCAGGCAGGCTCACTTGCCAAAGATGTCGAGGAATCGCAAGGCGACGAAGAGAGCGCCGCGGCCTTCCCACGGCTGCGGCCTCAGATTCCATGCGTAGCCGAATTCAAAACTCACACTACTGGCGAGTGTCAGCCGCGCGCCGCCACCCAACGAGTAGCGGGTCGACCTCCAGCCTCGCACCTCTGGTCCAATCCGACCTGCGTCGAACAGAAATAGCGGACTGAGGGACACGACTGTCATTTCATCGAAGATTGTCTGCACGACTCGCGATGGGAACGCCATGGTTTCTTGCGCGAGCTGACGCGCCCTGGTGCGATCGATCTTGTCTACCTGCGTTTGAATCGTTTGCTGCAGGCTCTTGAGTTCATCCCCTCGTTCTGCGAGTTCGGCATCCATCAGCTTGCTATTGAGTTGCATAATGCAGACGTCGACGATCACTGGGATGCCGCGTTCTTCCGGGTCGGGATTCACGAACATGCGCCAGGGCGTGGTGCGTGTAATGCTGCTCGCGTCGGACGCCAAGTCACCGATCTTGTCGGCGCATGCTTGATGGGCAGGCTTCAGCGCTTCGGGCACGGATGCTTCGATGGCGCCCACTCTTTCTTCCATCGCCGCGGTCGTGCGTGCCAAGCCCTCGCGAACGGTGTCGAACAAGTGTTTCTGCGCCGGATCGTCAAGCTCATATATGGGAGCGAGCGCGTCCGCTCCGTCGGTGACGAAGCCGGAGATGGCCTGACGGATTTCCTCGTTCTCGGCCGCTTCTTTGGGAATGACGGGGAGCCCGAAGACAGGAACGGAGACGGTTAAGTTCAGTACGGCGAAATGATCCCCGCCCGGCACGTCGCCCGGAGCGACGCGGTTCAACCGAAATGCTGGAATGCCTCGCATGACCGGGTTTGCACGCATGGACCATTCCGAGCCTGGGATAAACGTTGTCTCGACATTTCCCCCGAAGAAGCGCTCCGAAACAGGTGTGGGGCCGAGCCGAGCCAATGCGCCTGCCGTGAAGCGCGTCTCTACACTTAAGGGTCGCTGCGCCGCGAGCAGGAATCTCGAGTCGTAGACAACATCAAGCACCTGCTTGCGATAATCGATGCGTTTTCCGCTTCCGGTTCGACCGAGCAGAACCCCATATGACGCCGCCATGGCAGAGCGCCGGGTTCGGGCGGTAACTCCTGCGTAGCTGCGCCAGTTTCCAAATCGCGATGAGGCAAGCAGATCCGAAGGCAGCACCGCATCCGTGAGTCCTGTTCTCTGGCTGCCGCCTTCAAACAGTGATCCAAAGCGCACAACCGCGCCGATCCTGCCGATGGCCCTGGTGGAGAGCGATACTTGGCCCGAGGCGCGCGACGAGTGCAGGCGAAGCCGGTCCGATGGTCGGTCCGAGTATGCGAAGGCGCCGCGCCACACGACCCGTTCAAGCCAACCACTTTCACGCTCCGCACCTCCTGCCAACGAGATCGCCGCGGCCGTCGTTTCGCTGGAGCCCTGTCCTTCGAGCGACAACTGGATGCTAGTGCCGAACAGCGAAGGCACATCCAACCGCCCGCCGCCGAGCACGTTCTGACTCGCGTCATAACCCAGCATAGGGGCGATTCGATATCTGGTGTTCGCCGGCGCCAGGGCCAAGGCGCGTGCGGGATCCTCGTGTTCCAGCGACGCCTGCTCGGCTGTATGAATCGAAGCGAGCGGCATCTTTGTGGTGAAGAGCGGATATTCGATGTCGAGCTCTTTGGTTGCAGCAGAACAGTTTGCTACGCGCGCTGCGGCAACTGTGACACCGACGGGGGAATCGAAAAGCGCGGGAGCGGCAATAAGCTGATCCCGCAGCGCCCGCTTGCCCTTGAGGATTCCTGCCGCCGTGAACGGCTTCCCGGCGAGATCCGCGACGGCGGTGTTGCCGGCGAGCATGGCGCGACGCAGCACCCAAAATCCGGTGACCCGCACGTTCTTGACGCGATACCCCTCGATTTCGAAGAACTCGAAGCCTCGATCGGGGCAAGGGTCCGCTCTCGCGGTCGTAATCGATAGCACGAGAGCGGCCGCAAGCGTGGATAGAACTCGCTTCGGCATTGGGGAGGACAGGGAAATCGCTAGCCGCGCTTGGCGACGGTTCGTTCCGCGGTGGCTTCAGCCTTCTCGCGTGTGATCTTGCCGTCCTTGAATCGCTTCGCGTCGTTGGCTGCCGGTCCAAGCGCATGCTCGGTCTGCTCCGGCTTGAACCGGCCCGCTACGGCAGTGGCTTCAGCATTGTCAAAATTCGCCTTTTTCACTACTACGGCATCGAGCTTCACAAGTGGGTCGCCGAACTCGTCCGTCTTCTTTTCGCGCTCGAAAAGACGAAAGTCGATGGTCCAGGTGACCTCGCCGTTATCCGCGGTCGTCTTGTCGAGACCGAACACGACTTTACGCAAACGGTCCTTCGTCATCACCTCGATATCGACCGAGATCGACTTCAAGTTTGAGCTGGGCATGCCTCACAGTATATGCGGAGTTGGGGATTTCAAATCGAGAAAAGATGGATCGTTAGATGTCGCACAGTAGCCCTCTCCGGTGGTGTTCGACAATCCAGGCGCTACTCAGTTGACTCTGAGTTGCAGGAGGAACTATGATGTCTGAGCGTGAGAAAGATACTCTTCTGGGCCCATTTATCAGCGGGTTGCTTCGCCGGGATCGTGATTCTGATTATGTGCGTAACGGGCGTGTTGCTTACATACGAACAACAGATCATTCGCTGGGCCGAGCGGGATTACCGGTCCACCTCGCCTGCGGCGAGCCGTTTACCGGTGAGCAACCTGATCGATAAGGCCACGCACCTGGCGGGTTCGAACCCGGCGGCCATTACCGTTCGTCACGATGAGGCAGCTCCGGTGGAAGTGTCCGGGCCCGGCGGTCGGCTCTTGTTCCTGGACGCGTATACGGGCGAGTTGCGGGGTGAGGGCGCGAAGAGCGTACGCTCGTTCTTCCGCTCGGTGACAGATTGGCATAGGCGGCTCGCGGCGACCGGAGAACATCGGGACACCGGGCGAGCGATCACCGGCGCATCGAACCTGCTCTTTGGTGTTCTGGCGCTTTCGGGACTGATTCTTTGGGCGCCGCGGAAATGGTCGTGGCGGCACATACGCCCCGTGTTTTGGTTCCGCGGCGGCATGAGTGGAAAGGCTCGCGATTTCAACTGGCATAACGTGATCGGCTTCTGGTGCGCGATTCCCTTAATCGGCGTTGTGTTGGGCGCGTTGGTAATTTCTTATCCGTGGGCGACCAACCTGGTGTACAAGGTGACCGGAACCGAGCCGCCTCGCCAGGCTGCGCGGCCGGAACAACCGCGCACGGCAGGCACTCCCGCCCCAGTCAGTCTGGAGGGGATTGACAGCGCCTGGACTGCGGCCGAGCGGCAAGTTCCGGGGTGGCAGGTGATCTCGTTCCGTATTCCCCAGCGGGCGGCCGATCCATGGGCTTTCACAGTCGACTTGGTAGACCGTCGCGGCAGGCCCGACCAGAGGCACCTGCTCACAATCGATCCGAAGACTGCCCAGATCGTGAAAACGGAATCATTCGAGGACTACAACGCGGGTCGAAAGGCGCGTACGTGGCTCCGCTGGATTCACACGGGGGAAGCAGGCGGAATTGCGGGACAAACGATTGCGGGAATTGCGTCATTTGGGGGCGCGGTCCTCGTGTGGACCGGGTTTGCATTGGCGCTGCGCCGCTTCCGCGCATGGCGGTCGCGGAAGACTTCAGGGGGTCGCGAGTCTTTGGTAAACTCAGATCTGCGAGACGTTTCGCAGCCCACCGTTTAAGTGAGCCGGCCGGCGTAGCTCAGCTGGTAGAGCATCTGATTTGTAATCAGAGGGTCGCAGGTTCATTCCCTGTCGCCGGCTCCACAATGCCTCTTGTAACTTTTTCGTCCTAGGACACCCCATACAAACACTCCCAGGCTACGTGCGTCTCGCCTTCATCTTCGTCGTAGTACATCATGATCCGAACTCCACACCCATCCACGTGCGCTATGACGCCGCGGTCCTTATCGCTAGGAGCAATCTGACGTGTGACCAGTAAGCGCCGACCCCGAACGTCCGGGGCGATCACTTTGATCAAGGCGACCAGACCAGGATTAACAACAAATCCCATCACCTTGTCCTCTAAGACGAAGCGCTGCATGTCGCCGTAGGGCTGGACT
>DASQDN010000384.1:0-3734 GCA_035634155.1 Bryobacteraceae bacterium
GCGTAAACACCGCGGCGGTTCGTCGGCCTCAACTCATCTCCGAGTTGAGCCGCGAGTTCGGATCGCAAGCCGTGGTGCTTGCCATCGATGCGCGTCGCCGCAGCGATTGCGCCTGGAACGTTTACACCAAGGGTGGCCGCGAGGACGAAGGCATCGATGCCATCGAATGGGCCAAACGCGGCGAGCAATATGGAGCGGGAGAGATCCTGCTGACCTCCATGGACACCGACGGCGTGCAAACCGGGTTCGACTGCAGCCTCACCCGTGAAGTCTCAAGGGCCGTTAAAATTCCGGTGATCGCGTCGGGCGGCGCCGGCAAGCCCGAAGATTTTCTTCGCGTGTTTGACGACGGCGAGGCCGATGCCGCCCTGGCCGCGTCGATCTTCCATTACGGCACGTACACAGTTGACGATTTGAAGCAGTACCTTGAAGCCGAAGGCGTACCGGTCAGGAGAGTAGCTTAGTGGTCATTCCATGCATTGATTTGCAGGGACGTAAGGTCGTTCAACTCGTCCAGGGTCGAGAGAAGGCTCTTGAAGGCGGAAGCCCGCAGGAGATGATCGATAAGTTCCGCGCGTTCCCCATGATTCAGGTGATAGACCTGGATGCCGCCATGGGGACGGGTTCCAACGAAGATCTGGTCGAGTGGATTGCGGTCCGCGCCCGCGTCCGAGTTGGAGGCGGTGTGCGCACTCCTGCCAAGGCGCGCCGTCTGGTTGACCTGGGTGTGGATAAGGTGATCGTGGGAACCGCCGCCTTCTCGGCCGACGGTCCGAACTACGATTTCCTGCGCGAACTAACCGAAGAGATCGACGCCTCGCAGATCCTGCTCGCGCTCGACTCGAAGGACGGGCGCATCGTCGTGAAAGGCTGGCGCGAATCGACGAACTATACGGCAGCGGAAGTCATTCAGCAGCTTGAGCCCTTCTGCGCGGGCTTCCTTTGCACGTACGTGGACAAGGAAGGCATGATGCAAGGCACCGACCTTGAGTGGTTTCGCAGCTTACGTTCGGCGACCTCGCACGAGATCACAGCGGCAGGTGGAATCACTACGATCGAGGATGTTCAGGCATTGCAAGCAATGAACATTCACTCCGCTCTCGGCATGGCCATATACACCGGCCGTTTAGATTTGAAAGACTTGGAGCCTTTTGCGAGTCTATAGTCCGTGCCGGTGAAAGAGCTCCTGGATAAGATTGACCACGGCTTCACGTGGATGTTTTATGGGAGGGAGCCAGACAAGCCCGTCCCCCGACGCAAAGCTCGGAACTTCAAGATCCTGTCCGTTCTTGCGTTGATCGCTTTGGTCTTGCAGACCAGCATGTTTTTTCTGGCGCTCTTCGCGCCGCCCTTGCCCTACCGGATCTCGGAAGCTCCTGCCGAAGAGCTGCAGTCGGCGCATTTCGTACAAACGCTGGAGGCGCTGACGCAGTCACCCGAGCGCGACGCCGGCAAAACAGAAGTGTTCACGAATGGTGAGAACTTCTACGAAGCTCAGCTCACCGCGATTCGCCAAGCCAAGAAGAGCATCAACCTCGAAGCATACATTATCGCCAAAGGTGAGATCACCACGCGGCTCGCGGATGCTTTAGCCGAACGGGCGCGAGCCGGCGTGCAAGTGAACCTACTTATCGACGCGATCGGCGCGATGCGCCTGAGCAAGGACTCCTTTGCGGAGATGATCAAAGCGAAGGGGGACCTTCAGTGGTACAACCCGATTCGCTTCACCAGCTGGCCGCGCATCAACAACCGCACGCATCGCGAGTTGCTGATCGTCGATGGCGCCGTCGGCTTCATCGGTGGCGCGGGCTGGGCCGACCATTGGTATAAAGGTGACAAGGACAACCCCCGGTGGCGCGACACAATGGTGCGCGTCGAAGGCGACGGCGCGGCGGGGTTGCAATCGGCCTTCGCCGAGAACTGGCTTGAATCCTCCGGCGAAATCTTGACCGGCTGGGAGTATTTCCCGTATGTCAAGCCGGCGATTCGAACGCCTGCACTGGTTGTCGCGAGCGCTCCTACAACCGGACTGTCCACCAAGGCGCGCGTTTTGTTTCAGACACTGCTGGCTTCTGCAACCAAGTCCATCTACATCACCACTCCGTACTTCCTGCCTGATAAAAGCGCCCGCAACGAACTCATTCGAGCCGTCAAGGAGCGTAAGGTCGACGTGAAAATTGTAGTGCCAGGCCACAAGATCGACCATGCGATGACTCGAAGCTCAAGTCGGCGCTTGTATGGGGATGTTCTGGAAGCCGGCGCTAAGATCTACGAGTATCAGCCCGCAATGATTCACGCCAAGATTCTCATCATCGATGGCGTATGGTCTGTGGTCGGCTCTACGAACTTCGACAGCCGGTCGTTCGCCATCAACGATGAGGTGAATCTCGCCGTCCTCGATCCTGCGCTGGCTGCGAGGCTGAACGAAGACTTTCAGCGCGATGTCAGCGAAAGCAAGCAGATCACGTTCGAGCAGTGGAAACGGCGGCCTCACTTTGAGCGTGCGAATGAATGGTTCTTTTCTCTTCTCGAACGCCAACAGTAGATTGGTTGGCGTGATGCTCCAGAAAATCGATGATGCGGCTTCGCTGTTTGCGATACTCCGGATGCTTTAGGATTGATCTGTCACGCGGGCGGCCGAACGGGGTGGTGATAATCTCGCCGACCGTGGCAGCAGGTCCGTCGGTCATCAGCACGATGCGGTCGGCCAGATAGATCGCCTCATCCACATCGTGGGTGACCATGATGACGGTCTTGGCGGTCGAGTCAACAACCTTTAGCAGCGCATCCTGCAGATCGAACCGCGTCAATGAGTCGAGCATTCCGAACGGCTCATCGAGCAGCAGGTACCGTGGATCCAGCGCCAACGCGCGCGCGATCGCCACACGCTGCTGGGTTCCCAGAGACAACTCGCCGGGAAGCTGGTCTGCCACGTCCGCCACGCCCGCCAGTTCCATAAACCCGAGCACGGCTTGCTTGTCGCCCTTCGGGTGCGCTTGCGCATAAGCGAGCATCACATTTTCGGCGGCTGTCAGCCAAGGCAACAGCGAGGGCGACTGGAACACCACGCCGCGATCCGTGCCCGGATAATCCACTTCCTTGCCATCGATGCAGAAGCCGCCCAGCGTTGCTTGCTGCAGACCTGCAAGAATCGACAACACGGTGGACTTGCCGCAGCCCGAATGGCCAAGCAGGCAGACAAACTCACCCGGGGGAATCGTCAGGTTGAAGTCTCGAACCGCTGTAAATGAGCCGAACGACTTGCCGAGTCCGGTGATCTCTAGTGGGCGCAGCATGAAGCCTCCTGAACGGCACGTCCTGTGAGATAGTCGATGACTTCCGCGCGCACCTGGTCTTCGTCGACATCGTGAGGAATCTCGATGGAAGGTCCAAGCGTGGCTTTGGGACCGCGGCTCAACGGCACGATGCGGTCCGAGAGCAGGATGGCTTCATCGACGCTATTCGTGATCATCAGTGTCGTCACCGACGCTCCCACGGACGAACGCATGGCCAGCAACTCCTTTTGCAGGTTGGCGCGTGTCAGCGCATCCAGCGCTCCAAAGGGTTCATCCATGAACAGCACGTCGGGTTCAACCGCAAAGGCCCGAGCGATAGAGACCCGCTGGCGCATCCCGCCCGAGAGCTGGCTGGGCCGCTTGTCGACTGCGTTCTTCAGCCCTACCATCTCCAGATACTTCACGGCTTGGCCACGCTGCTGTTCCAGAGACCACGTC
>DASQDN010000385.1:0-4309 GCA_035634155.1 Bryobacteraceae bacterium
GTTTTGTTGTGTGAGCTTTTCCACATTAGCTCCTTGATCATTTGGGGTTCGCACTTACGTGACCATCCTTGCGATTCTAACAGACGTGTGGCGCGACACCCCGCCCCTTTAGAACGGCCCGCCTCCTCCGCGTGCTGCAGGCGTTCCGCGGGACCTACAGAAAAGGAGGGCACTGCGCCGAGCGCCCACAGCCTTTAGATTCTGTGGGATAGAAAGGGTTTCGATGTCTCGTTACGTTCGAGCGTATCACGGCGGAAGTTCCAAGGGAAGTGGGGGGCTGTTCTACCCTTCCCGCCCGCGCCTCTTCAGCCCATTTTGACGAACCGTAAGTCGCCCGCGATGGCAGTGCTCGCGTTCCCTGGAAACGGACCCTTGCTGGAGCTCACCATGCCACCTGGACCGATCAGGTGGTGCGGAATGCTGAACTGAACGGCGCCGGACGGCAGGTTAAGCACCAGGCGACTCGACACAAGGCCGTTCACTTCCGAACTAAACCACGCGGCGGCTCCTCCGAGCTTGTTGATCACCTCGGGTCCTTTGGTAGTGAAGGCGCTTGAAGTTCCCTTGAAAGTCGCCGGCGGCTGCTGGGTTGTCATCGGGCGGCCGCTCGGTTGCAACCAGTAGACGCCAATCAGCCCGTTCACCATGTCCGTGATGTGGAAGAACAACTGGTGATCCTGGCCCGCGATCACCGGCTCCGAGCCCATGCGGTGAAGGACGAAGCGCGTGCTCGATGGAAAAACGGGCGGCGGTGGTGGAGGAGGCGGCGGAGGCACAACATTGGATTTATCAAAGGTGTTCAACTTCGCCAGCGTCTGCCCGTTCGGATCCACACGGCTGTCCGCGCCTTTAAACCCGAAGTGCTTCACTTGAAATGCCTGGATGGCGGCGCGTGTTTTAGGGCCGCTGATGCCGTCGTCTTTCAACGCGACGGTCGGGCCGCCCGAGGATGCGGGAACCTGATTCAGGAGACGCTGTACCGTTAGAACATCATCCTTTCGGTTCACTCCATTCAATCCGACGGACGCTACAATCGTTTTCGCCATACCCATAAGGGCGCGGAGTTCGCATGCGAATGCTCAACCGGGCGCTACCATGACGAACGATGGTTGCAATCGCGCGCAGAGTCGCGTTCCAGGTGCTACTGAAGACGGAGACTGGCGGTTACGCTTCAGATCTGCTGCTCGCTGAAAGCGCCGCGCTGGAGTCGCGCGACGCAGGCTTAGCTTCCGAGATCGTGTTCGGCTGTCTTCGGCGGCAGGCGCAACTGGATTGGCTGATTGCACAAGGCGCCAAGCGCGATGCGGGCAAGCTGGATGCCGCGGTGCGGATCGCATTGCGTATGGGCTTATATCAGTTGCGACACCTGGATCGGGTGCCGCCGCACGCGATCCTGAATGACAGCGTCGACCTGGTGAAGCAGGCGCGTAAGGCGAGTGCCAGCGGATTCGTCAACGCCATCCTGCGCCGGGCGCCCCGAGGCGACGTCGCGTGGCCGGATCGGTCCGTGGCGCTGTCCATGCCGGAGTGGATGCTCGCGCGGTGGGACGCGCAGTTCGGCGCTGAGCAATCAAGACGCATCGCTGAGGCATTCCTGCAGCCACCGGAGACCTTCGTTCGGAATCCGCCGTCCGAGCGTGCCGATTTGGTTTTAGAGACTACGGACGTCGAAGGGGCCTTTCGCGTGCTTTCCGGCGATATCACCGGGCTTCGAGTGCAAGACGTTGGATCGCAATCGATTGTGCCGCTCCTGGACTTGCAGCGTGGACAAACGTTCCTGGATGTCTGCGCTGCTCCGGGCAACAAGACGGCCCAGGCATTGGAAACCGGTGTCCAGGCGGTCGCGTGCGACCTGCACCTGAAAAGATTGTCTACCGTGCAGGGCTGCGCGCGGGTGGCGGTGGATGCGGCGCACGGGCTGCCGTTTCGATCCAAGTTCGATCGCATCCTCGTGGACGCCCCGTGCTCGGGCACGGGTACGTTGGGAAGAAACCCTGAGATTCGTTGGCGGATACGGCCTTCGGACATTGAAGAACTGCACGAGAAGCAGAAGCGGATTCTGACGAATGCGCTCGGGAGCCTTTCTCCCGGAGGCAGGCTGGTTTATTCCACATGTTCGCTGGAGCGGAGGGAGAACGATGAGGTGGCGGAGGCGGTGGCCGAGGACCGTGGATTCCGCATTGTCGAGAGACAATATCGCATCCCGGGTAAAGACTCCGGCGACGGCTTCTTTGCGTGTGTGCTTATAGCCGCTTAAGCAGCCGGTTTCGGGGTGACGATCCGCACGCGGACTGCGGTTGCGCCGGCGGCGACAGCCGTCGGCTTGCAGACGAGCACGAGCGAATCGAAGGGGCAGATAATCCGCGTCAGGGTTTTGTCCGGACCGGACGTTCCCGTCAGCACGGCCAGTTGCGGCGAGCGCACATAGATTTCTCGAACGCGCAGGATTTCGTCGCCGACCCCGCAGGTGACAACGAGTTCCTGGTCGTCCTTCAACCCCTTCTGCATCGCGTGGACCTCGCCCACAATCATCGCCGAGATTGTTTCAACGACGGCGGGCGCGGGCGGGGCGGCTTCAGAAGGCGCAATCCCTTCCACCACGTCCTTTACCTGGTTTCCGATCGCCTGCTGCGCAAGATGTTTGGTGAACTGGCCGATACCCACGCCTAAGGGTACCCAATCGCACGCCGGTCACGCCACCTTTCTTACGCAGGCTTGTAGCGCAGCACCAGCGCGACTCCGATCGAGGCGAGCAGGTAACCGACGTACAGAAGAGGATTCGGCGACGACTTGGGAGGATGCGTTGCCATGGTATACAGCACGTTGATCAGCGGCGCCATTCCGAACACGATCGGCATAACAAACAACGGGCTGCCGCCATTCCGGAACGCCCAAATGATGCACACTGCGCCGATGGCTCCCAGCGCCCCACCCAACGTCGACAGCATGACGCCGTCCGAGGTAAAGCCCTTCAACTGCCCCTGCGAACTCAACGCAATCGCCGGCACCAGCACCCCAACCAGGAAGTATGCAAACCCTACGCACAACAAGGCGCGAAGCGGGTTGCCGATGGCGGTCTGGCCCCTGTGAAGAATGGGGCCATAGACGCCCCACGACAGGGCGGCCCCGAGAGCGAAGAAGATCCAGTTCATAAGCTAAAAGGATAAACGCAAGCCCAGTTGAATTTGCCGCGACGAAGTCACGGTGGATCGGATGCGGCCGAACGTGGAGAGCGGCGCTTCGTTGTCAGCGCTTCCGGCGAACACCGTCAGGTTCGGCGGGCCGAAGTTGGCTCGGTTCAGGATATTAAAACCTTCCACTCGGAACTGCGCCGTCGCGCGATCGCCAAGTCGAAAGCGTTTCATTGCCGCAAGATCCACGGTGCGGAGATTCGGCCCGATAAACGCGCCGCGACCGGACGTGCCGAGAGTTCCCGCAGGCTGCAGAACAAACGCGGCGGGGTCGAACCAGGAGTCCGGCCGTCCAAGAACCGCCGACTCATACGTATATCCAGGCGCCACGCTCGCGCGATCGTTGCCCTGGCCAGGGCCGAGCGAGGGAGCCCACTGCGATCGCGACCGATTCGCGCGCACGAACACAGTCAACGGATTGCCGCTGCGTACTTGCGAGATGCCGGCCAATTCCCAGCCGCTCAGCAGAAGTCCGGTGGGTCCACGCAGCTCCTTAGCGAAGGGCAATTCCCAAGTGAAGTTGGTCACCCAGTTGTGCTTGGCGTGATAATCGGCGAGCCCCTTGTTGTAGTTGAAGCCCGCAAATTCAGGGAAGGCGTTCGTGGTGCCGTTGGTGCCGTCCGAGAAGAACGTCGACGCCTGGGTAGTGTCGATGTTCCGAGAGAAGGTGTACGAGGTTTGGAAGCTGAAGCCATTGCTCCATCGCTTACGCAACTCCAGAATTCCGGCGTTGTACCAGGAGTCGCCGTCGCTGCTCTTCAGTTCGATGGTCGAGAAGGCGGTGTTGCGGCGCGGCGCTCCGGGAGGGAAGAACAACGTCCCGTCCGCGAGCCGCTGCGGCTCAGCGATATTGACGTCCGAACTGCGTAGCAGGTGCTTGCCGCGCGATCCGGCATAGCCCACTGTGAGGGTGAGCTCATTCCAAAGGCGCTGCTGGATGTTCAGGTTGTACACGTGCACTCGGGGATTCTTCAGATCCCACTGCACGGGTCGAATCGTGTTGCCGATGCCTCGCTCAAACGGAGGGACAGGAAACGTCAGGTTCGTGAAGGTGGCGTTGTTGTTAATGATAATGCGGGGCGTCGCGGGCGGATTGGTGACGGTGACGATCAGGTTCT
>DASQDN010000386.1:0-4982 GCA_035634155.1 Bryobacteraceae bacterium
GAGGAGAATGCGCGGCTGAAGAAGCTGGTGGCTGACCTGAGCCTGGACAAGGACATGCTCAAGTCGGTGATCTCAAAAAACGGACTGAGCTCGAAGTACTGAGGACGGACGTGCAACATCTACGCGATTCGTTCAAAGTCAGCGAGCGGCACGCCTGCGAGCTCGTTGGGATCGCCGTCTCGACGTTCCGGTACCAGGAAGAAATCGACGATGAAGGGCTGCGCCAGCAGTTGATTACCTTGGCGCGAGAGAAGCCGCGGTACGGATATCGGCGCTTGCCTGTGCTTCTCGCCCGGACCGGCGTGAAGGTAAACCATAAACGCGTCTGGCGCGTGTACCGCGAGGCAGGGCCTTGTCTAAAGCGGCGGAAGCGCAAGCGGCTGGTGCGTGTGCGACCGTTAGGAGACTGATTGACGCACTCCAGTGGGCGTCAGCAACGTTTCCCGAAGCGGAAGTTCTGCGATGCCATCCCCACTACAAGTAGTGAGAACCCGAAGACGGCTTCAGATCCACCAGATCACGATCTAGTACTCAGGCAAGGCGATGAATGGCTTCTGTTCGAAGTGTCGGACATTTCAGGGCCAAGGACGGCAATGGCAAGATACGTGACGACCGATCTAGCTCGAATCAGGGAATTCGTCCAGGAAAGGCTTGGGAGCATTCGTCAGATGCTCAATGCTGACGTGCAGAGGGCCAAGACGGCGTTGCGGAAGCACCTGACGGTACTACGAATGATGCCACAGGGAAACGGCGCAAAGGGACACTACCTTGCCGAAGGCGAATGGAATTTGTTAGGTGGATACAACCGGGGAGCCGACACCCAGAACGCAGACTGCGTTCGGATGGTTGCGGGGGAAGGATTTGAACCTTCGACCTTTGGGTTATGAGCCCAACGAGCTACCAGACTGCTCCACCCCGCAACATCAATTTAACAAAGCGACGTTGCGAGGGTCAACCTTTTCAGCTTAATATCGCAGTGAAATCTACTCGGCCGCCGGAGACTCGGCAGGTTCCTCTACCGGAGCCACCTTGCGCGCCTGCTCGAACAGGAAGTTTAACGTCTTCTCCGTCCGAATCCTGGATGCGATGCGTCCCAGCGTCCCGTCCTTCTCGAACCGCATGCGCAGCGCTGCCACGGCCTCGCGCTCGGCCTTGGCGATGCGCTGTAGCTCGCGATCCACCTCATCATTGGTCGCGTGAATCGATTCGGCATCCGCGATCTTCTCAATCAGCAGCGAGGCCTTCACGTCAGCGATCGCGCGCTCGCCCTGCTGCTCCCGCAGTTTCGTCCAATCGAGGTTCAGCGATCGGGGGTCCATGTCGCGGCCCGTGATCTCGCGAATCGAACGGCGCACGTTGTTTTCGATCTGGTAATCGACATACGCCTGAGGCACCGGGAATTCGTGGCTCTTCACCAACGCATCCACGATCTTGCCCTTGGCCTCCTGCTGCGCCGCGAACTCGCGCTCGGCAAAGACCACCTTCCGGATGGCCTCGCGCAGCTCATCCAGCGTCTGGTAATCCCCTAAATCGCGTGCGAACTCATCGTTGAGTTCCGGAAGTTCCTTGCGGCGCACCGCCTTCACCTTTACGCGGAAGCGCACGGTCTTGCCCGCAAGACGCTCCTGCCCGTAGTCAGCAGGATACGTGACATCGAATTCCTTTTCCTCGTCGGGCGACATTCCGCGCAGATTTTCAGTGAATTCCGGCATCGTTTCCGGATTCCCCAGATGCAGCGCCATGTCGTCGCTGCGCACCGGATCGCCTTCCACACCCGCGACGCTCTCGATCTCCACAACCGTGTGATCGCCATCACCCAATGGGCGCGGATCTTCGTTGACGTACTCGGCTTTGCGCTCTCGAATCTCATCGATGCGCTTGTCGACGTCTTCGCTCGAAACCTGCGGCTCCGCGTACGGCGCTTCCACTCCGCGGTAGTTATTGACTTCGAACTCGGGAGCGACTTCGAACTCGGCCTTGAAGCGAAGCGGCTCGCCGTCATGGAAGTGCACGTCGGTCACATTAGGCGTGCCTACGACGTTCCAATGCTCTTCGTCCGCTTTCTTGCGGAAAGCTTTGGGCAGCACGTGCTCCAGAACATCCTGGCGAATAGCGTCTTTGAAGCGCGTCTTGATGATGCTGACCGGTGCTTTGCCTGGACGGAAGCCGGGCAGGTGCGCCTTCCTCTGAACTTCCTGAACCACGTGCTCGGTTTCGCGATTCACTTCGTCCACAGGGACGATAATTTCAATTTCGTGCTTGCAGCCTTCGATGAGGGGCATGATTCGGATGGGTGGTATTGCTCGCAGATGAAACGTAGAGGCCGGACGCCCAAGCGCACCATGCGTTAAGGCATCCGGCCGAGAGGACTAATGAGCGGCAGCGGCGGCTGGGAGTTCCGAGCGCAGCGCTTCCGTCTTGTCCGTTGCTTCCCAAGAGAAGCCGTCTTCCGAGCGGCCGAAATGGCCGAACGCTGCGGTCTGACGGTAGATCGGGCGGCGCAGGCGCAGGTGATCGATGATCCCCTTCGGAGTAAGCGGGAAGTGCTTTCTCACCAGGTCCGTCATTCGCGACTCGTCCAGCTTCCCGGTGCCAAACGTGTTCACGTTCACCGACACGGGCTCAGCCACGCCGATAGCATACGCGAGCTGGACTTCGCAGCGCGAAGCATAGCCGGCAGCCACCAGGTTCTTCGCGATGTAGCGGGCCATGTAGCAAGCCGAGCGGTCGACCTTTGTCGGATCCTTGCCCGAGAACGCGCCGCCGCCATGACGGCCCATGCCGCCGTAGGTGTCCACGATGATCTTGCGACCCGTCAAACCGGTGTCGCCATGAGGTCCGCCGATAACAAAACGACCGGTAGGATTGATGTGATACTTCGTGTTCGCATCGACCATGTTCGCCGGGACAACGGCATCGATGACGACTTTGCGCACTTTCTCACGCAACTCTTCCGTGGAGACCGAGTCGTGGTGCTGCGTGGAGATCACGACGGCGTCGATGCGCGTCGGCTTTCCATCCACATACTCCACACTCACCTGGCTCTTTCCGTCGGGGCGAAGGAAGTTGAGTTCGCCGCTGCGGCGGACGTCGCTGAGGCGGCGCGCAAGCCTGTGCGCCAGGGTGATGGGCAGAGGCATCAGTTCCGGCGTTTCATCGCACGCATAGCCAAACATCAAGCCTTGGTCGCCCGCGCCGCCCGTGTCCACACCCATCGCGATGTCGGGCGATTGCGACTGAATCACGTTGAAGACACCGCACGTCTTCGCGTCAAATCCGAAAGCCGCATCAGTGAAGCCGATATCCGCGATCACTTCGCGAGCCAGTTTTGGTACATCCACGTAGGTCGTGGTGGTAATTTCACCCGCCACGATACAGGAGCCGGTGGTGACAAGAACCTCACAAGCCACGCGGCCTGTCGGGTCGTCCTTCAGAACTGCGTCCAGTACCGCGTCTGAAATCTGGTCTGCCATCTTATCTGGATGGCCTTCGGTAACTGACTCCGAAGTAAAAATATGCCGGTTTTGTGCCATTCAACTTCCTCTGCCGTGTCTTAAAAGATGTGTGATGCCGCAGGAGGACATCGAGCCCGTCGCAGACGCGCTGTTTCCGGGGATTGGCTCTCTTGGGGTCCAACGACGTTGAATACCTACGAGGAAACCAAAGATCTTAGTGTATCTAACGCCGGGTTCCGACTTCAATCGGGGTCCCGGTGCACAGTATCGGGCGTGAAGCCCGGGACGCAGACCGCAATGTACTCGGCTCCGCCCGGCTCGGGTGTGGAATAGCGAATCCATTCGCCTTCATGACTGATGACGGCTTGTCCGGCCTGCACGTCGAGACTGCCGCCGCGATGCTCCACGCGGAGGGTTCCCTTTAGCACCAGTGTGTACTCGTCAAAATCCGGCGTCTGCCCCGGCTCGACCCATCCTTCGGGACTGCGCATATGAGCGACGCTCACCTGCTCAGTTCGCGAGTTGACGCGGCCAATGTATTCGTCAATCAGCTTAGGCTTGTTCCCGGCAGCTTCAATCCGGGTGGGTTGGGCGATAAGGGTAGGCATGAGCGAATTCCTTCTATTATGCCCACCCGCTCCCCACTAATAGTGAAGCGGCTACTTGACTTTCGCAGATGGCCCGACTGATACTGAAGTCAGGAGTTCAGTATGGCAGGAAGCATCCCAGCATCCTCAATCATTCACGACACGTTTGTCATTGAAAGAACTTACCCGCAAGCACCCGAGCGCGTCTTCGCCTTCCTCTCCGATCCGGCGAAAAAGCGCCGCTGGTTTGGCGACGGCTCGCATCACGAGGTGGAACGTTTTGAGCTGGATTTCCGGGAAGGCGGACGCGAGATTGTGCACTCGCGGTTCCTTGCCGGGTCTCCCTTCCCCGGCGTCGCGCTCACGAACGAGGGCGCCTTCCAGCACATAGAACCGAATCGGTGCGTAGTGACGGCGTCCACCATGAGCCTCGGCGGGCGGCGGATCTCAGCCACTCAGGTGACGATGGAGTTGCTCCCTACCGATTCGGGCGGCACAACCTTGAAGCTGACCCACCAGGGAATCTTCTTCGAAGGATCCGATGGACCCGAGATGCGGAAGGCGGGTTGGCACGAACTGCTGGATCGATTCGGGGCCGAACTGAATCGCTAGCATGAGCCCGCGTCGTTCACTCACAGAGCGGCCGATGGACATCGGTCGCGTCTTCGAAGCGTTAGGGGACCCGACCCGCCGGGCCATCGTGGAACGGCTCGGCGCCCGCCCGCAGTCGGTGTCGCAGCTTGCGACGCCACTGCAGATCACCGTGACCGCCGTAGCGCAGCATATCCACATTCTTGAAGACAGCGGGTTGGTGGAAAGCAGCAAAGTGGGGAGAGTCAGGACGTGCCGCCTGGCTCGCCACGGTTTTGACGCGCTGGAGCACTGGGTCCGCGACCGCCGTCAGGAATGGGAACAGCGGCTCGATCGATTGGGCGGATTG
>DASQDN010000387.1:0-2441 GCA_035634155.1 Bryobacteraceae bacterium
CAGGAGCGGCGGGCCTGGCAATCCGTGCGCGAGCGCGAGCGCGACCTGTTGTCCGTCCTGAACAACGTTCCCGACATCATCTCTCGCTACAACCGCGAGTTCCGTTTCGTCTTCACCAGCGCCGCGGTCGAGCGTCACACCGGTTTTCCGCCGGAGCATTTCGTCGGCCGATCCCACGCCGAACTCGGATTCCCGCCGGAACTCTGCGAGTACCTGGAAGATGGCCTGCGCGAGATCTTCGAAACGGGCGCGGCCAAGGCGGTTCGCTTCGAGTTCACCGGTCCCAACGGTCCGCGGCACTACGAAGCATACGGCGCCCCGGAATTTGCCGAAGACGGATCCGGATCTGTAGCTTCCGTACTCACCATCACGCACGACATCACCAATCGCCTCCAAGCCGAGCAGGAGTTGCGCCGCAGCGAGGAACGCCAGCGCCTCGCGGTGGAAGCCGGCAAAGTCGGTTTGTGGCACTGGGACATCGCCGCCAATCATGTGGAATGGTCAGACTTCATCTATGAGCTGCATGGACTCGAAAAGGGCGAGTTTGGCGGAACCGTCGAAGACTTCGCCGCCCTCGTTCACCCCGAGGATCGTGAGTTGGTATCCGAAGCCTTGTCCTCGGCGCTTGCCGGAAAGGCGGACTATCACGTCGAGTTCCGCGCCCTCCGTCCGGACGGCACACTCCGCTGGATCTTCACCAACGGCAAGGTAAGGTTTCAGAATGGTCAGCCGGTGCAGATGCTCGGCGCCATGCTGGATATGACCGAGTCCAAGGCCGCGGCGGAAGCCCTCACCAAAGCCAACGAGGAGCTCCGGCGAGCCAATGAGGACCTGAACCAGTTCGCCTATTCCGCCTCTCACGACCTCCGCGAGCCTCTGCGGATGATTGCGCTTTACACGCAACTGCTACAGCGCAAGCACCTGGACGCCCTCGGCGGTGATGCGCCACGCTTTGTCGGCTATGTCGTCGATGGTGTGAAGCGCATGGACACGCTGCTCCGCGATTTGCTCGAATACACCGAGGCGGTGAGTTCAGGCGCCGATACGCCCAGAGAATCTGTGGATATGGCTCGTGTCTTTGAGATGGTCCGAGCCAACGTCGCAGCCATGATCCAAGAAACCGGAGCCATCATCTCCGCCGATCCCCTCCCCGTCCTGCAATGGCGCCAGTCCCATGCCCTTCAAGTGCTGCAAAACCTAATTGTGAATGCCATTCGATACCGCGATCCGGCGCGCACTCCCCGCATCCACGTCGCGTGTGAAAAGCATCTTCGCTCCTGGCAGTTCTCGGTTTCAGACAACGCGATTGGTGTCGATCCGCGTTACCACGAACGCATCTTCGGCATGTTCAAGCGCCTGCACAGTTCGGAAAAATACGAAGGAACCGGAATCGGTCTCGCCATCTGCCAAAAGGTGATTCAGCGCAACGGCGGCCGCATCTGGATTGAGTCCGAACTCGGAGCCGGCTCTACCTTCTACTTCACCTGCCCTGCCACGTAACTCGGAGCGGTTGTCAGCCTCGACGGCCTCAGCAGTAGCCAGATACCGGCAACAAGCGTGGTCAGGGAGATCCATTGCGTCAGGGAAAGTCCCGCCACCAGCGACTGCTCGTGATTCCGGAAGAACTCCACCACCAAGCGCACCGATGAATACAGCACCAGATACCAGCCCAGGATCTCGCCATCCCTGCGGCGTCGACCGAAACGATGATAAAGAAATCCGAAAATCGCGAACTCGGCGAGTGACTCGTAAAGCTGCGTCGGGTGAAGCGGAATGCCCAGCGGCACACCTGTCAGCTCATGTGCGTCGGGCTTGGTGAACGTGATCGCCCAGGGCCGATGACACACCGCGCCCCAGCAGCATCCCGCCGCGAGGCAGCCAAGCCTTCCAATCGCATGACCCAGAGCAAGGCCCGGAGCGAACACGTCCGTCGTCAGCCACGCGGGTAATCCGTTGCGACGCATATAGACAATTGCAAACCCGATCGCCAGCAGAAGGCCGCCCTGGTACACACCTGCCGCCTGCAGTGTCTCCACCGTAAAGATCTGCGAGGGCTCTCCAAGATACAAACGCCAATCGAACGCAAACATCGCGAGCTTGGCGCCCAACATCCCCACGAGCGCACAGTAGATCGCCAGATTCGTGATCGTCTCCGATGCAAGACCGGCCCGTTTGGCCAGCTTTCCGGTGACCCAAATCGCAATCAGAAACGCGGTCGCCACCATCACGCCGTACGTCGGCAGGTAGAACGAGCCCGCGTCAATCAGCTTTGGCAGCATGCGTATCCTTGCGCGTCATCCACATGTCGAGTATCAACAGCGCGGCCCCGACACTGATCGCGCTATCGGCGACGTTAAAGGCGGCAAATCGCCACGAACCGGAGTAAAACTCCAGAAAATCGGTCACCTCCCCGTAGACCACACGATCATAGATGTTTCCCA
>DASQDN010000388.1:0-1536 GCA_035634155.1 Bryobacteraceae bacterium
GGACGGGTACGACACAGACAGTCCGCGGAACTGTGAGTGCCTGGATAGCTTCGTGAATCTCGGCAGTACGTGCCTCATACGACACTCTTTCGGCATCGCGATGCACGAAGAGCAAGTCGCATGGATTGAGATCCAAACTGGCTTCAATCTTCTGTCTGAGATTTGATGGCGGTCGAGGTAACCGTCGCAGATCTGCCCATTGAGGCAGGAGCGCACGCTGCGTATGCTGGCGCAGGAGCCAGTTAAGGTGGTGACGCAGGACGACATCAGAGCTGCCATCCGTCACCAGCGTATAGCGAAGCTGTCGCATCGAGTGCCCTACCGGGAGCTGGAAGGCATGAAGTACGGAAGGTAAGGCTGCAAATCCGGCCGATCGATCACACGCCGAGGGCGTTCAGATTTCTTGGACCCGCCGTCATTGTGTTCCCACCCATCATCTTCCGCCGTGGGCTCTTCACGCATGACCGGGTTCAAGTATTCGAGGAGCTTGCCACGAGGCAACGGATACACCTCGGGTTGCGCCTGCACGCGCCACGTGTCGGGTAACCAGCGGAAACTGGCAGCTTGAAACCTGCGGCCGGATTCGACCCTTTCCTGAAGCTCGGCGACGATCAAGCTGTCGTCAGGTACCTGGGCCACCACGGCGGGCGAATGGGTATTGACGATGACCTGCCGGAGGGGATTGTCATGCCCGATGGGCTGATCGGTATCGACTGCCAGATCGATCAGAAGCTGGAGCATCGCAGGGATGCGCGCGGGATGGATGCCATTTTCCGGCTCTTCGAGGCACAAGAGTCCCTGCGTCTGTGGGTCCAACTCGAGCACCGTGAGCGCAAGGAAGCGCAGCGTTCCATCCGAGAGAGCGCGGGCGTCATGTGAGGTCCCGTCGCGACTCATCACCCGCAGCGTGAGAAGCTCGCGTCGCTCGTCGCGATCCACGTTGATACCGCGTACGTCGCCGATGAGCTCGGCCAGGCGATTGGCAGCTTGTGTGTAGGCATCGCTTCGAACGCGCCCCTTCGAGTTGCCATTGCCGACCGGGCCTTCTTCCAGCCTGGCGAGATGATAGAGCGATGCGGCCAGGTGGGAGCCGTCGGTTCCCAACTTCGTAGGCGCGGTGAAAGGATCGGGCATGCGCAACGCCGATGGCTCCAATTGCAGCAGCCGCCACGACTGCATCTCTTTGCGCGCAAGCAACGCGGTGGGACTTTCCGCGGCGTTACTCGCTGAGATCACCGTGCGCGGGAGATTCTCCGCCAGGAGGGATCGGGGCTTTCCACTGCTGCCGCCATCCTGATGAAGCTTGATAATTCTGTTCGGGCCCTCTTGCGCGGTTGAGATGAAGGAGCCCCCGCGCCGCTGGCCCTGAACCACGGACTTGCGCCATGCAGCGTTATGCGGGAACGGTAGATGCGCCCGTGCGTCACCCCGGTTGATGTGGACCAACTCTTCTTTCAGAAGCTCGAGTGACCCAAGTGATCGCCCACTTCCCTCGATGCGGTATGCAAGTTCGATCGAATAACGGAGAAACGTAAT
>DASQDN010000389.1:0-2144 GCA_035634155.1 Bryobacteraceae bacterium
AGGCGGAAATCCTGAACCGCCAACTGGGGGTGCGCGGCGCGAAGGTTGGCGTCTCGGACCTGCACGACCTCGTATCCCGCTACTGTCAGGGTCACGCGCGCCTCGCCGGGGCGGAGCGCTCGAAGCATCGGCTGACCGAACCGAGAGACGCCGATCTCCATCACGGACGGATCGGACACGGACCATTCCCGGACGGGCGCTCGCATCCCCGGCCGAAGCGCAAGAGACTGACCAATCGGCTTGCCCGTTGCTGGGTCAATCGCCTGATAGGGCGCGAAGAGGGTATTCTCGGGCGTCCACGTCGAGATGGGCAGCGCCGGTGTATTGGGAACGAAAGCGCCTCGGTAAAGAGCGACAGAGATGGTACGCACAGGATAGCCCTCCGCGGTTGCGGTGAGGTCCACCACTCCGGAGTCGCCGAGCGCCGCCACACGGACCGCGCCGCCAATCACAGTCACTTCGTCGTAGTAGCGGTTGTCCACTACCAGGCGCACGCGAGAGGGATCGGAGGAGCGGTACGTGATGGGCAGATCGAGATCCGTGCGTCCTGGCAAAGTGTTGAGCGACAACATCCCGTCCTTAGCGAGGACCATGCTGCTGGGAGCAATCAGGTGGTTGATCCCGACGTCCACGATAAAACCATCCATCCCTTCTGAGCGCGACGTCCGGCTGCGCGTCAGCGGCGAGTCCGCCGAAGTGGTGGAGCCGACCAATCGTGGCACCTGGTTCGTGATGAGAGTGACGCCGTTCACGCGATCGTCGCCGGAACCGCCGAAGTAGGAGAGGTGGCTCAGCTTGCCGCGGGATTCAAATACTGCCAACAGGCCGTCCTCCCCACCGGCATACCCGTTCTGGATCGCATCCACTTGCGAGAGGTCCGGACTTCGGGTCCAGCCGCCGACATACAAGTCACCGGCCCAGTTTTGAGCGATGGACGTAGCCGCTTCAAGTCCGCTGCCTCCGACATAGGTCATCCACAACAAACCGTCGGCGGGTCCCCACATGCCGACAAAAATGTCTTGCTCTCCAGCCAACGTACCCTGGGCTGCATTCATCACGGGCAGGTCGGTCGACGTTGTCACGCCGGCGATACCGATCCCGTCGAAAGCGGGCACATTGCCAAGAGGGACTCCGGAGCTATCCTCGGCGGCAGTTGGACGTCGGGCCGCCAATGCTCGGATGGCATCATCGCCGCTGCCCCCGATTCGTTGAAAGGTCAGGGGATCAATAACCATTGAGGGGAAGGATGGTAATCGAAATGAGGCAAGGAATGCGTCGGATGAGCCTTGCAGTGCGCCATGGTTGAACGGGAAGTCGCCGGAACGCGTTTCTCCACCGAGCCATACTCGATTGGCGTTGTCGAGACTGACGGCGTACGCGCTGTCGTCTGCTGACCCTCCCACGTATTGGAAAGAGGCTGCTCCGCCAAACACACTGCCCGCGCCCACGAAACCGTCTTTAGCGCCTGCCAACGTATTGGTTGCGGGTAGGTTGGGACTGTCGGTGACTCCGGCAATCACATACGAAGACAATCCGGAAGTGAGACTGAGAATGCGATCCTCGCCCGAACCACCGATGTAACTAGACCATACTTGGTGGGACAATCCAGAGACGGAGAGGCCACCAACGACGCCATCGCTCGCGCCTCCCAAATACGAGGATGTATCCGACACAGGGAAATCGGTCGACTTGGTCACGCCGGCGAACAGGAACTGCGGACTTGACGCTCGAGTGGCCACCGCGGCGCTCAGTTCGTCATCGCCCGAGCCGCCAAACACGATCGTGCCGAAGAAGGCGTCGTTTGGGCGGTTCGGCATCAGCAATCCAGTGCCACGGAGGAACATGTCTCTGCTACGCCGAAGCGCGAGGATCGCACCCGGGAAACTGAGCGATCGGGTGTTGCCGCCGACCAAGCCTTCTGTCGCGCTGACGATCTCGTCTTCGTTCTCGCCGCCCACGTAGCTGGCTGCCTCAATGACGGGATCGACGATCAGCGGTTTGGCATGCTGGTACGCCGCGAGTTCCAGCTTGAACTCACCCGCGCCCGCAGACACGAATCGGCCTTCCACCCGGCTACGATTGCCGGGCGAAAGCTCCTGGTAGATCTCGGGAGCATTCTGGCGGAGAGCGGCGTTCTTGGGTCC
>DASQDN010000390.1:0-3015 GCA_035634155.1 Bryobacteraceae bacterium
ACTTGTCGGCAAGATTGATGGCGTCGTGAATGCCGCCGTTCATGCCCATCCCCCCGACCGGATTGTTCACGTGCGCGGAGTCGCCCGCCAGCAGCACGCGCCCACGATTGAACGTGCCGGCGACGCGCTGATGTACCTTGTAGAGCGCGATGGTCGCGATCTCGTATCGACCCGGCTTGGGACAAAACTTCTGCAAACGCGCTTCGACGGCTTGCGGCGACAGCAACTCTTCGTCAGTTTGTTCCGGCCGCGTCGGGCTCACCGAGCGCCACATACCTTCACCTTCCGGGCCGCGCGCTTTGAAGAGATTCATCCACTCCTCCGGGTCGGAGAAATAGTTGCGATTGCTCAGCTCGGGTCGCAGCCCGAAGAAGTCGAACGTGGTGTCGATCTTGAGAAAGCGCTCCGGCCAGGTGAAGCCTTCGAACTCGATGTTTGCGAGCTTGCGAATGGTGCTGCGGCCACCGTCGCAGCCGACCAGGTAGCGGCCAGCAATGATCTCCGTGCTGCCGTCCTCCAGTGTCGCAGTGACTTCGACTTTGTCGACGTGCTGGGCCAGAGCGGTTACGCGTGTCGACGTGCGAATCTCGGCGTCAGGATCGTCTCGCAGACGGTCTAGGACCGTCCGTACGATCTTGTACTGTTCCCACTGCAGCACATAGGGATGATCGGGTCGGTCGCGCATGGCTTCGATGTCGAAGCGCCCGACCAGATCGCCCGTGAGGCGATCGAGGTAGTTGAACACCGGCGACACCAAGCCTTGCTCGAGTCCGTCTTCGAGCAGCCCCAGTTCGTCGAGCATCGCTACTGTGGGTGGGTGGCACGAAGCCGCGCGACAGTCGATCTCCGGCGTCGCCAACGCTTCAATCAATACGACCGGAATGTCCCGTTTACGCAGCGCGTACGCCAGGACGGCGCCGATCGGCCCCGCTCCGGCAATGATGACTCGCTGTGTGCCCCGCTGGGTGCCCATGCCGAGGCAGTGTAGCCGGGCACAGTTTGTATGACAAACATAGAGTCATACATGGAGAGGCTGGAGCGATATGTCAACCTGAGACTTAGCGGCGAGGCGTGGCTCGTTCAGCACCCGCAGTGGCTGGAATCACGGGGGGCTGCTGTTCTTCTTCCTCGAGCTTGGTCACTACGGCCTTGCGAGCTGCGGCCAAATGATCGCCCATCGCCTTCGCAGCAGCATTGGCGTTGCCGGCCTGGATGGCTTCCATCAAGCGATCCCATTCGTGAATCCCTTCTTCGAGGCGACCCGGCTCGGACATCGAACGCATGCGCAGATAATTCACGCGCGTCAGCAGTTGGCGCGCCATGTCGGCGATTACCCTGCTGCCCGAACCGTTCAGAATGGTTTCGTAGAACTCGCCGGCCATGATCGCGAGCTCGCGCACGTCGCCCTTGTTGATGACTTTGCGCAGATCCTTGTGGATCCGCTGCAGTTTCTTGATCGCGTTCTCATCGGCGTTGGCGACGAAGCGCCGCACCGCCAACGTTTCCAACATTTCGCGCAACAGATATATATCTTCGGCGTCCTTGGACGAGATCACCGCGACAGTGATGTTTCGGCGCTTGCCGACTTCGATCAGATTTTCCGCCTGCAACTGACGCAACGCTTCGCGTACCGATGTACGGCTGACACCCAGTGCCTCGCACAGCTCACGCTCGACCAAGCGATGTCCGGGCGGATACAACCCGCGGCTGATGGCGTTGCGCAGCTTGTCCAGCGCGTGCTCACGCACCAGTGTCGGGTTTTCAACGATTCGGAGATCGTGGTATTCCAAGGCCCATCCTCTGCTAAACACTGCCTGATTCCAATTCGGCTCATTTTACGCCAGGACACACAGTGTCATGAGTAGCGCGTCCCATTGAGCGACAAGAATCTATAGTCGATCTCGGCAAAGTCCCGCGATCGGCAACGCGCCGCCAATTCGCGCGCATTGCACGATACTGTACGCCGTCAGCACTGAAGTTTTCGGGTTATCGGCCGCCGCACGGGCGAATATATCGAAGCGGAAGTAGCCGAAAGCACCGCGCGCTTCGATGCGCCCGAGCGGATCAGCGACGTTGCGCGAAGACACCAGGTGCACGCGTGTCGCGTCCATTCCCAAACCCACCAAGGCGATAGCCACGCCGACGTTGACGTTTTTCGGATAGGCCAGCGCCGCTTCGCGCGCCGTGCCGGCGAAGAACTCGCGTTCAAGCTCCGGATGATCCAAGTCAAGCACCTGTTCGGCGGCGGTGCCACGCCAGGCATGCGGCGGCTTGAACGACGTGTAGGTAACCGCGTCCAATCCGGCGAGTCGCGCGGCGAGCAGGCCGTCGAGACCGGCAATCGCGCCAGCGGGCAACAACGCACGTCCGCTCCCTTGTTCCGCGTCGAGCAACTCAGCTCTCAACTCGTCATCCGCGAGTGCTCCGATCGATGTCACGATCACATCGATGCCTGCCCTGAGTAGCACGGGCGCAAATTCCTTGACTGCTGAATGGCCTGCGCACTCGAGCACCACTTGCGGACGTGCGTCGATGAGTGCGCGCACATCGTGAACGGCATTCGGAGCCGCGCGCCCGGTGCGCACGAGTACAGCGGACAACGACGAGCTTTCATCGAGCTTGGCCAATGCGGACACGACCTCGCGCCCGATCGCGCAGAAGCCAATCATGCCGAGCCGAACGTTAAGTCGGGTCATCCGATTCTCAGGGTGTGCCGCAGTCGCTCATCGCACATTTGATAATATTGTATGACCATATTACCTTAGCGACACCCTGAATTCTGCGGACCCCACCAGCGACGCCCGCATGGCCAGTCAAGAGCGTGTCCCCGTTGCAATCATCGGCTCCGGCAACATCGGCACGGACCTGATGATCAAGATCCTGCGTACCAGCCGGACCTTGGCGCTGCGGGCGATGGTGGGCATCGATGCGCAATCCGAAGGGCTCGCCCGTGCCAAGCGATTGGACGTAGCGACCACCGCCGAAGGCATCGACGGTTTCCTGGCAATGCCGGCG
>DASQDN010000391.1:0-2200 GCA_035634155.1 Bryobacteraceae bacterium
GATTCCTGTCCACCGTGATACTTTGCGTGACGCCTTGCACAACCGGTGATCCAGCCGACGTTTCCCATCCCCCGAACTGGTAGCGAGCACGGCAGGACGGGTCATACTGAACCACTCCGCCTGTGGGCACTTCGCACGCAGCTTCCGGAGAAGCAAAGCTGAATGTCGGCGATACCACAGTGACCGTGTGCTTGCTTCCGACAGGCCAGCGGAATACCGTCGGCGCCATGTATTGCTGTCCGTCTACGGTGTAGCGAGGGCCAGACGGCTCCGTGAACACCCGCACAGAAACCAGTTCCTGTGCCGCAAGCGGCAGCATGCTCGCGCCGGACAGGCTGAGCAGAAGACAGAGAGATCCTAGACGAGTCGCCATGTTCACAAATTCGAACCTTCGGTTCAAGTGAACTAATCGACCGTCGGTCGGGCAAGCTTTAGCCGCGATCTGGTACCGATTGCGGGAGAGTTGGAGAAGAACAGGCGAACTGCAATCTTTCAGAACCCGTCAAGCAGACGCGGGGCGCTGCTGTCCGCGCGAGTACCGCAAGCCGGGCTCCACGTCTTCCACTAAAACAGCCGGTCTCTCGCGGAGCAGCTTCCACTGGCCTGCGCCCTGACCGGGTGGATAAAAGCTCGCGGGCGTCCAAACCTGTCCGGCGGGAAGATGCGTATAGCCTTTGTTCTCGAAATCCTGCAGCGTCAAAGGCTGCGTCAGGGCTAATACTCGAGCGCCGCTGGCGAGGTCAGCCGGGCGCAGTCCCAGGATGTCGCGCATCTCGCGGGGCGTCTTATTCAAGAGATACCGCTCCTGCGTGATATAGCCTTTCACTCGGGAGGGAACCGGGGAATTCGCGATGAGAGTCAGCACCTTCACCGGCCGATCCACCGTGCCGCGCCGCATCGCATCGTTCAACTCGGCCAGCTTCGCGCCCGTGAGTTCCTTTGCCAGCTTCTCCAGTTCGGCCGCGCTTGCGCTGCCGCCGCGCTTCAGCAATTTCCGGGTTAAGTCGTCCTCCGCCATGATTGTGCTCGTAATGTAGCATGCTCGGCGCGGCCGTTCATGCCTATAATGCCCTGGAGGGTACGCTATGCGCTTGTTGTCCGGGGCTCTACTATTCGCGATTGCCGCGTTCGCCGCCAAGCCGATTCCTCCCGCCGCAGCGGAAGATGAAACGGTCGCAATCGAAGCCGTGGCGCACATCGATAAAGCAGACGTCATCACCGCGTTGGGTCAGGATCCCGGCATGGACCTGATTGCCGTCCAGGTGAAGTTTGCGCCGCGCGGAGAAAACAAAGTCCGCATTGATCTGGACGATTTCACACTTATTTCTCGAAAGGACGGCCAGCGATCCCAACCGCTTGCTCCTTCGCAGATCGCCGGCAGCGGAGCCCTGATTGTCACGCCGGGCAGCACAGGTGGAGGCGGCGGCGGGATGGGTAATCCTCGCCGAGGCCCGATCTGGGGCGGCGTCCCGGGCACGGGCGGCCGTCCTCGGCGTGTCGGCGGCGATCAGGACAACGGCTCGGTTTCCGGACCCACCGGGGCGCAAGCGACCGTCATGGATGGCAAGAGCGATATCCCGCTCCAGGATGTACTCAAATCGAAAGCGCTCCAGCCCACCGAAACCAGTGAGTCCGTCACAGGCCTCCTTTACTTCTTCCTGGAAGGCAAACACAAGCTGAAGCATCTGGAACTGATGTATAAGAGCCCGGCCGGCCGCCTGATGCTTGATTTCGAAAAATGAGGCGGGTCAGTGACCTCGACACGCCCGCGCTGATCGTCGACGTTGACTGCATGGAGCGCAACCTTCGCCGCGCGGCCGAGTATGCGCAGCGACACAATCTTCGGCTTCGCCCGCACACCAAAACGCATAAAAGTCCCGCGCTCGCTAAACGGCAAATAGCGTTGGGCGCGGCGGGCCTCACCGTCGCCAAGACGACCGAAGCCGAAGTGATGATGCGAGCTGCTCCCTCGGACTTGCTGATTGCGTACCCGGTCGTCGGCCAAGCCAAGACCGATCGCCTGGTGAAGTTGGCCGCGCAAACCAATATCACGGTCGCGATCGATAGCATTTCGGCCGTCAGACCGGTGGCGGCCGCGGCTAGACGAGCGGGCGTGAAACTCGGCATTCTAATCGAGCTTGATGCAGGACTGCACCGCGTCGGACTCACCGCGGGCGAGGCGCTACGCCACCTCGCGCTG
>DASQDN010000392.1:0-7892 GCA_035634155.1 Bryobacteraceae bacterium
AAGGCAAGGAAGTCGGCATCAACGTCGAAACCGACGTCAGCAAGTACCTCGCGGAAATCCAGAAGCAGTCCGGCATCGCCGACCCGGACAAGTTCCAGCAGTACATCCGCGAGCAGTCCGGTCAAACCTTCGAGGACTTCAAGAACGAGTGGCGGAACAACTACCTGAAGCAGCGCGTCATTCGCCAGGAAGTCGGCGGCCGACTTACCGTCCCTCGCGCCGAGCTCGAAAAGTATTACAACGAGAACAAGCAGAAGTACATGCGCGATGACCGCGTCTTCCTGCGCGAGATCGTCATCTCCACCGAAGGCAAGGACGAGGCTGGTGTCGCCGCTGCCGAAAAGAAGGCTCGCGACCTCGCCGCCCGCGCCAAGAAAGGCGAAAAATTCCACGAACTCGCCCGAGCCAACTCTGAATCCGCCACCCGTGAGCAGTGGGGCGAACTCGGCGGCGTCACCCGCGAACAGGTCGACAGCAAGATCGCCGAAATTATCTTTAACGCCGATCGCAACTTCGTCACCGACCCCATCCGCGTTCCTGCCGGCTTCGTCATCCTGAAAGTAGAAGAGCGCCACAAAGCGGGCCTTGCCTCCTTCGAAGAAGTCGAGCAGGAAATCATGAATGAGATGATCCAGCCGAAGTTCCCCACCGAAGTGCGCGAGTACTTAACCAAGCTCCGCCAGGAATCCTTCCTCGAGATCAAACCCGGCTACACCGACAGCGCCGCCGCCCCTGGCAAGAGCACGGCATGGACTGACCCGGCTCAGCTCAAACCCGAAACCGTCACCAAGGAAGAAGTTCTCCAGCAAACCCGAAGCCGGCGGCTTCTGTGGATGATTCCCATCCCCGGAACCAGCACGCCGGTCGCAAAGCCGGGCACGTCGGTCAGCAAGTAACAGCGGCAGTACTGGATGAAATCACCGTACGTCAGCGAACTCCAGCCTAACCAGGTCATAACGGCCACGCTGCTGGTTCAACATAAGGAGGTTCGTCAGAAGAAAACCGGCGAACCTTACCTCTCCCTCACTCTCGGCGACCGCACCGGCGACATCGATGCCCGTATGTGGGACAACGCCGCCGAGGTCATAGACGTTTTCGATCGTGACGACTTTGTGAAGGTGCGCGGCCTTATGCAGGTGCACCAGGGCCGTCTTCAACTCACCGTCCACAAGCTCTCGCGCCAGGCTCTCGAATTCGTCGATCAAACCGACTTCTTCCCGGCCTCCGCGCGCGACCTGGACCAGATGCTCGCCGAACTGCGAGCCATCGTCGCCAACATCCGCAACCCGCACCTGCAAAGCCTTCTCCAAGCTTTCTTACAAGACCCGGAAATCGTGCCGCGACTCCGAGTCGCCCCCGCCGCCAAGCACGTCCATCACGCATTTCTCGGCGGCCTTCTGGAGCACGTGCTGTCGATGTGCTCGGTCGCTAAACTCCTCGGCGCCCATTACCGCGATATCGACATGGATTTGCTCCTCACCGGAGTCATCCTCCACGACATCGGCAAGATCCACGAACTCACATACGAGCGCAGCTTCGGCTACAGCACCGAAGGCCAGCTCCTCGGTCACATCAGCATCGGCTTCGGCATGATCGACAACAAGATCCGCGAAGTCCCCGGCTTTCCCGGCCGGCTGCGCACACTCCTGCAGCACATGATCCTCAGCCATCACGGCCAGCTTGAATACGGCTCGCCCAAGGTGCCGCTCTTTCCCGAAGCGCTCCTTCTGCACCACATCGACAACATGGATTCCAAGATGGAGTGCATGCGGTCCTGCATTGAAAAGGATCGCGCGGTCGAAAGCTCCTGGACGTCTTATGTGTCCTCGCTGGACCGCTCCATCCTGAAGAAGCAGAAGTTTCTCGATGGCCCCACCGAGGCTCCCGCGCTCCCGCCTACCGCGCCTCAGCCTGCCGCGCCTCAGCCGGAACCGCAGCACGCAGTAGCGGTAGCCGCCATGAACCCGGCTCCGCCGCCTCAACGTCCCGCGTTTCAGCGCGCTACCTCCGCCTTCGCCGAGAAGCTGAAAGGCGCACTCGGGAGGGACTCCTAACCATGAGCCCTCGCGAACTGCCGCCTCGCCTCGAACTCGAGTGCCTCAAGGCGCTGTGGGAACTGGGCGAAGCCAACGTGCGTGACGTGCAGGCCGCGCTCTGCCGCCCGCTCGCTTACACCACCGTGATGACCGTGCTCGACCGCCTTGCTCGTCGAGGCTGCGTCGAACGCCGCAAAGCCGGCCGCGGCTTCATCTACTCAGCCCTCCTCACTCGCGATTCGGTCCGCCGGCTCGCGCTGGAGGATCTCATCGACTGTTTCTTCGACGGCTCGGAAGAGTCGCTCCGACACTATCTACAATCGCGCTCAGCCGCCGCAACCTGTTGACAACAGGCTGTTAGAATGGAAAATTAACAAAAGCGAAGCGTTCTCGGCTGCGTTCCCAATCAATTCGAAGAGGTTTAAATGTCAGGCCATTCCAAATGGGCGACCATCAAGCATAAGAAGGCCGCTCTTGATGCCAAGCGTGGCAAGGTCTTCACCAGCATCATCAAGGAAATCATGATTGCCGCTCGCAACGGCGGCGATCCAGACGCGAATCCGCGTCTGCGCACCGCCGTTCTAGCGGCCAAAGCCGTGTCGATGCCCAATGACAACATCAAACGCGCCATCATGCGTGGCACGGGCGAACTCGAAGGCGGCCAGATTGAGGAATACACGTACGAGGGCTATGGACCCGGCGGCGTTGCAGTCGTCGTCGAAGTCGCTACGGATAACAAGAACCGAACCGTCAGCGAGATCCGCCATGCCTTCTCCAAGAACGGCGGCAACATGGGCGAGCAGGGCTCGGTCGCGTGGATGTTTGATCGGAAAGGCCAGATCATCCTCGAAGGCGAGAATCTCACGGAAGAACAGTTGATGGATCTCGTCCTCGAAGCCGGCGCCGACGACCTGCGTCAGGACGGCGATACGTGGGAAATCCTCACGCCGCCCGACGGTCTCAATGCCGTGCAGGACGCGCTGGAAAAAGCGAAAATCCCCAGCGTGCAGGCCAAGATCGCGATGATCCCGAAGAATCTCGTGCCGGTGGAAAGCGGAGCCGTGAAAGGACTCCTCAAAATGCTCGACATTCTCGAGGAACACGACGACGTGCAGAACGTGTATTCGAACGCCGACATCGATGAAAAGGAGATGGAGGCGCTCGCGTAATCGCCGCGCGCCCTCCTTCCCGTGCGCGTCCTCGGCATCGATTGTGGAACCGAGCGCACCGGATACGCCGTCATTGAATCCGATGGCATTGCTCATCGCTTGACGGACGCCGGTGTGATCGCCACCGACGCGCGCCGTCCGTTGCCCGAGCGGTTGCTCACAATCGCCGCCGGCTTGCGTGACGTGTTGAAAGAATACGCGCCGGACTGCGGCGCTGTTGAGGACGTGTTTCATGCGGTGAATGCCCGCAGCGCGCTGAAGCTGGCGCACGTTCGCGGGGTCGCCTTGTTGGTGCTCGCCGAAGCCGGCTTGCCCATCGGCGAGTATTCGCCCATGGAAGTGAAAATGAGTGTCGTCGGCTACGGCCGGGCAGAAAAAGCGCAGGTGCAGATGATGGTTCGCTCGATCTTATCGCTGGAACGGCAACTGCCGGAAGACGCGTCCGATGCGGTAGCGGTCGCCATCTGCCACGCCACACGAACCTCGGCCGCGTTGCGAGTCGGAGCAGGACAATGAAAGCCCTTGTCCTCGCCCTCGCCCTCGTAACCGCCTCCTTCGCCGCGGGCCCCGGACCCAAGATTTTCTTCAGCAAGAACTTCCCCGGCAGCATCCCTGCGTTCGTCTCCATCGAGCTGCTTCCCACCGGAGAAGGCGTATACAAGGAAGCGCCGGAAGACGAAAACCCCATCGACTTCAAGATTTCCCCCGAAGACACCAAACACATCTTTGACCTTGCCGAAAAGCTCGATCGCTTCAAGCGCCCCTTGGAATCGAACCTCAAAGTCGCGCAGATGGGTGTGAAAACATTCCGCTTCGAACAAGGCGCCGTCAAGAACGAGCAGAAGTTCAACTACTCAATCGACCTCGACGCGCAAGCGCTGCTCGATTGGTTTGAGCGTCTCACCGAAACCCAGCGACTGCACTTCGACCTGGAGCGCACCGCCAAGTTCGATCGGCTTGGCGTCAACAAGACACTCCTGCAGATTGAAGCTGCCTTTGACCGCAACCGCCTCGTCGGCCTCGACCGCTTCCTTCCGCTGCTCGACCGTGTCGCCAAAAACGACTCCTATCTCCACATGGCCCGCGAGCGAGCCGCCATGCTCGCCGACATCATCCGCACTCCGAAACCGAAGACCACAGAATGATGAAGCAAACGCGACGTAGCCTCGTGCTGCTGATCTTCGCAGCTTTGAGTTGCGCCGCCCAACAGAAGTTGTCCGATGCCGAGCAGCAGGAACTCGGCCAGGCGCTCGGCGAGGCCGGCAATAGCTCGGTTGAATTCGCGCGTGTCCTCGAAGCCCATCTCAACAAGTACCCCAACTCTCCGCAGCGCGACGAGCTCGAACGCGCGCTAGTCAAATCCGCGCTCGAAGCCAACGACAAGCGGCGCATCCTTACCTGGGGCGAACGGTCGCTCGAAAAGAACATCAACCAGCCCCAACTGCTGGAGCGCGTCGCGCGCATCCTGCTCGAAGTCGAAGATAAGGACCGATCCGAGCGCGCCCTGAAGTATGCGCGCAGATTCGAAGAAGGCATTCGCGGTCTGCAAGGCGAAGCGCCCAAGAACCCGAGGCAGAAAGCGCAGTTCACCGATGAATACGACCGCGCCATCGGCCGAGCCCTTACTCTGCAAGCGCGCGCCACCGGCAACCTCGGCAAACCCGACGAAGCCGCGGCCCTTGCACAAAAGAGTTTTGAAACCTACGCCAGCCACGAGTCGGCCCGCGAAGCCGCGCGCTGGCTTGCCAAGGCAGGCAAAGGACTCGAGTCTGCGCGGCGATATGCCGACGCTTTCGTCGCGCCCGACAACACCTCCGAACTCCGCGCCAAAGACCGAACTCTCATGGCCGAGCAGTATCGTAAGGAGAAGGGAACCGAAACCGGCCTCGGCGATCTCGTTCTCGAAGCACACGACCGAGCCGTCGCCATCGGCGCGAAACGGCTCGCCCGTCTGCGCGAATTCGATCCCAACCTCGGCGTCACCAGTCCCGTTGACTTCACTGTCTCTGCGCTGCAGGGCGAACCGCTCAAGCTCGGCTCCTTAAAAGGCAAGGTCGTAATCCTCGACTTCTGGGCCACATGGTGCGGTCCATGCCGCGTCCAGCACCCGCTCTACGAGCAGGTGAAGAAGAAGTTCGCCGGCGCCGGCGATGTCGTGTTCATCGCAATCAATACCGATGAGGATATTGCCGCCGTTCAGCCATTCATCGAATCGAATAAGTGGGATCCCAAGAACGTGTACTTCGAAGACGGCCTCAGCAATCTGCTCAAGGTAAGCTCCATTCCCACCACCATCGTCTTCGGCAAGGACGGCCAGGTCTTCAGCCGCATGAACGGCTTCGTGCCTGAGCGTTTCGTCGACCAGCTCACCGCGCGCATTGAAGAGGCGCGCGCCCAATGAGCGGGTTCCAACGCTTCATCTGGATCGTTCTCGATTCCGTCGGTATCGGCGAGATGCCGGACGCCGCTGACTTCGGCGATGCGGGAAGCGACACTCTCGGCAACATTGCAAAAGCTCGCGCGCTTCATCTGCCGAACCTCTGCGCCCTCGGACTCGCGAACATCCGAGCCTTTGAAGGCCTTACTCCCGCGGCAAATCCGGCAGCCGCATACGGCCGTTGCGCTCTGGCGTCGCCAGGCAAAGACACCACAACCGGCCATTGGGAGATGGTTGGAATTCATCTGGACAAGCCGTTCCCCGTTTATCCGGAATGCTTCCCCGCCGAACTCATCCACTCATTCGAGGAAGCAATCGGCCGCAAAACGTTAGGGAATTGCCCGGCATCCGGGACTGAGATCATCCAGCGTCTGGGCGACGAGCATGTGCGTACAGGCTCGCCCATCGTCTACACCTCGGCCGACAGCGTTTTCCAGATCGCCGCGCACGAAGACGTCATTCCGATCGAAGAACAATATCGCATTTGCCAGATCGCCCGCGACCTGCTTCGAGGCGAGCATGAAGTGGGACGCGTAATCGCCCGCCCGTTCGTGGGAACCTCGGGCCATTACGTCCGCACTTCGAACCGCCACGACTACGCCGTCCCACCCCCCCAAGGCATGCTGCTCGACCAGTTAGCCGAGCACAATCTTCCAGTGCACGGCGTCGGCAAGATCTCCGACGTATTCCTCGGCCGCGGCATCGCCCGCTCAATGAAGACCAAATCCAACACGGAGGGAATGGCCGCCACCTTGGCCGCGATGGACGAAACCCCCGAAGGCCTGATCTTCGTCAACCTCGTCGACTTCGATCAAAACTACGGCCACCGCAACGACGTAGAAGGCTACGCAAAAGCGCTGGAAGAAGTAGACGCGTGGCTCCCCAACCTCCTCGCCGCAGCCAAGCCCGGAGACGCCATCATCCTCACCGCCGACCACGGCTGCGACCCCACAACCCCCAGCACCGACCACAGCCGCGAATACGTGCCGCTGCTGGTATCCGGCGGCAAGCCCGGCATAAACCTCGGCGCCCGAGCCACACTCTCCGACATTGGCCAAACCGTAGCCGACAACTTTGGCCTCCAAATCGCGAACGGGTCCAGCTTCCTGCCTGAGTTAGCCCGCTGAATCAAGCGGCAATTGCGCTAGTCAGTAATCCGATATATCGTGTTACTGACTATGTCGCGGAAGCCGCAAGCTGGACCTGCCTCCGATCCTGAATTGCTAATCCTGTCTAGTCTCGCTTCGGGACCGAAGCATGGGTACGCGATTCTGCTGGACATAGAAACGTTTGCAGACCTCACGCTCGGCGCGGGTACACTATACACGGCGATCACTCGGTTGGTGGAGAAGAGATGGATTGCGCCGCAAACTCCCGAGGGCAGACAACGCCCTTACCGGCTCACTCGCGCAGGCCGTATTGTGATGAGAGAACAGCTAACGCAGATGGAGCGACTGGCCAAGGCGGGACTGAGGAGGCTACGCACAATATGAAGCGGCAATTCGTGGCAGCGTTGGTTCATCTGTATCCGCGCGCTTGGCGCGAAGAGTACGGTCAGGAGTTTGCCGACGTGCTTGCGTCCCGGCCGCTGACCTGTGCCGAGGTTTGGAATGTCCTCGCAAACGCGTTGTCCCAACAAGTGCGGACGCGGGAGCCGTGGCTTTTGGTGGGCTGGCCGCTGATCGTCGCTCTCTCCGTGTATCTTGTCAGCGCGATGTGGACTCCACGAAGCGCCCATTTCGCCCATAAGGGTTTGACGGTGATTCTGTTCTGTGTTGGCCTGTGGACCAAAATGCGCGACGGTTCGGGAAGCGGAAATGCCGCCATCAAGCTCAACCTGCTGATCGGCCTGCCAGTCATTGTTCTTGGCCTGCTCGCGGGCATGGGCGCGGTAAGGCTCGTGTTGTCGGGTTCAGACACCGTGGACACTGGACCTGACTGGCGGATCTCGTTGGCGTTCTATGGGTCGACAAACGCAAGGGTGAGCCAACTCAAAGGACAGATGATTTTCGCGCCATTATTCGCCATTGTTCCGGCCTATGTCTTGGGCTGCTGCGGTGGGTTGGTCGGGCGGTTGCTCAAAGCCGGCTACGATAAACAAGCAAGATAGGTCGTCCGTCCGATCATCTTCCAGCCGAACGTCATGGAATAGAATCTTCGCTCAGTGCCTTCTTTAAACGGACTCCTTCTTCCTCCGACGCTTCTGCTGGCAAGTTCGCTTTCGGCCCCCGCGGAGAGCCGCTTTCCAAC
>DASQDN010000393.1:0-5107 GCA_035634155.1 Bryobacteraceae bacterium
AAAACAATCAGTTCGAGACCGATCTAATCGAGACCATTAGGGCAGGAAACAGTCAATTCTTCGACGACCTGATGCAACCATATTCAAGGCGATTACTGCAGATGGCAAGATGCGCACTGCGCAACGATGCGGATGCAGAGGATGTCGTGCAAGAAGTGCAGCTGAAGGTATTCACCGGCTTAGGTCAGTTCCGAGGCGAAGCGCGCTTCAGTTCTTGGCTGTATCGGATAATGTTCAACGAAATCCGCCAGTATCGTCGACGTAATCCGGCTCGGCTAATAGTTTCGTTGGATGATGCGGACCAGATACATACAGCCGGGGCGGATACGCTACGCGTCGCTCCCGACGTGCTCGAAACTCTCGATGCCGAGCGCACCCGCGCGACTATATTGGCGATACTCAACAGACTACCCGCAGGGTTGCGATCCGCGGTCGTCATGTATCACCTCCAGGAACTGCCTGTCGCCGCAACGGCAGCACGGATGGGCATGACACAAGGTGCAACGAAGTCCCGTCTGGTGCGTGCTCGGAAGCGGATGCACTCCGCATGGACGTCACGTGTCCGAATCCGCGGCGGCCATGATGCGTCTGAAACACACCAGTGGTACTCGTGAAAGGATCCGCACCACTTCGCAGGTTCTACCGCCCACGAACGGCGACTTCAACGTCGCCAGTGGTTTTCACAAGAACTCCGCCGAGAGATGAAACGCCACCATCGGCGGCACCTGCCAAGCGGCCCGAGGCGGCGGTCCGGCTTTAGCTACTTGCCCAAAACAACTCGATGCTTCGTCACCAGCAAGTTGCCGCGCGGATCTCAGAGGGGTGTTGCGAGCATCCCGCTGCAACTCGCACCGGAATTGATTCAGCTCCGGGTGATGCTTAGTCTGTGCCCCGGGTTGATGTCCGGGAGCTCCATGTTGTTTGGCCGCTCCAAGTTGGCCGCGGTTCACTTCCGTTCCGGTGTTCGAAGCCCGGTCATTCACGCGTGCGGCGCGGAATGATGATCTCCCGTCGTCCGAACAGACGAAAGTCGAGTGAGAACGCGCCTGGGCCGAGAAGGGCTATGGCTAGGCCCAGTGCTATTAAGATTGCAATCAATTCTGGCCCTTGCAACAAGTAGGCATGGGGTCCGTATGAGAACGCCAGGACGTGAAATGCCATACACAGTACCGCAGTCGTCGAGGAGAACGGAGTGAAGAGGCCGAGTAGCACGAAGAGTCCCGCGGATGCCAGCGATGCTCCCAAGAAGTGAGAGGCAAAACTGGCGCCCCGAGTGGCCCAGAGCACCCCTTCAGCGATTCCTGTCAGCCCGAAAGCGAATCTGAGCAGTACCAGGGCCACCCCGGCACGTCCCCCCGGAAAGGCAGAAGATACTTGACGCAGCTATCTGTCTCCTTTAAACCCCGGCGCGCCGGGGTCAACAGACTTTAGGCTAGCGCGCGTTGAAGAAAAAGAGTATCCCCTATTTCGAGGGGTGTCTTTCTACTGCTTTCGAGTTATTACCTCGTTGTGCCGTTTGCAACGCCGAGTCGCGTGATGGCTGCGCGCGTTTCGGGCACACGGAGTGCAACGAGATTCGGTAATATAGACCAAACCACTGAGGTGTTGCATATGTCGGCAAATCGTGTCGGTTGTGCGGTTGCGGGGATGAGTCGCAGGCACGCTATTGGTCTCGCATGCGCGGTCTGCTGCACTGCCTGCAGCCGCGTCCATACGAACGATGCGCCTACCATTACGTTCACGCGGATCCCGAAGGCGGACGCGGGCGGGTCCGCGCGCCACGACATTATCGAGGGTCGGGTGACGGGCGCTTCGGCCAGTCAGAAGGTCGTGCTGTACGCAAAACGGGAAAAGTGGTGGGTGCAACCCCTTGTTGATCAGCCCATCACTACGGTGCGGCCTAACTTCACGTGGACGAACGCCACGCACCTCGGTTCTGAGTACGCAGCCCTTCTGGTCCGAGATGGATATCGACCAGAAGAATTTCTGGACTCCCTCCCTCACCCCGATCAGAATGTGTTAGCCGTAGCTGTTGTACCTGGGGGGGCCAAGGCGCCATCGCCCGTCGTTGAGTTCAGCGGCTATGAGTGGCGCCTTCGGGATGCTCCGAGTGGTCGCGGCGGTCGGAATGTATATTCGCCCTCCAACATCCGCATAGACGAGAAAGGCGCGATGCATCTATACATTTCCAGAACCGAAGAGGACTGGAGTTGCGCGGAAGCCAGTATGGTTCGTAATCTCGGATTTGGAACCTACGAGTTCGCTGTGCGCGGGCTGGAGAGCTTGGAACCGGCGGCAGCATTCAGTATGTTCACGTTCGACTACGCGGGCGGAACTCACAACAACCGCGAGATGGACATCGAGATTAGCCGCTGGGGCGATCCCGCCAATCCGAAGAACGCCCAATATGTGATTCAGCCATACTATGTCGCTGCCAACGTGCACCAGTTCCGTGTGCCGGCCGGTTTGCTCACTTTCTCGCTCGGGTGGGAGCGCGACCGTGCCGTATTCCGAACAAAACGCGGCTCGGTTACCGTCGCCGAACACGTTGTCACCGCCGGCGTTCCAAGTCCCGGGATTGAATCTATGCGGGTCGCGCTTTACATCTATCGGAGGTCCGAAGTCAAGTTGCAGCATCCGATGGAGGTTGTAGTTGAGCGGTTCACGTATTTTCCGTGAAGTCGGCTCTGCTTTGCTGTTTTTGGCGTGCGGCGTCTCGAGCCTTCACCCTTTGATGGGCCTCGATCCTAACCGGGCCCTCCACCAGTACAGTGCGTCTCGCTGGCAAGGCATCTCATTCCCCGGCGGGGCGGTGCATGCGATTGCACAAACTAACGACGGCTATCTCTGGATCGGCTCGCAAGCGGGGCTGGTGCAATTCGATGGTACTCGCTTCCGTCTCTTCGATCACGCAAACACGCCATCTCTACCTTCCGGGCCCGTACTCGGGCTCGTCGTAGATGCGGAAGGGGTTCTCTGGCTTCGCATGGAGAGCGCTCACCTTTTCCGTTATAGTCGCGGGTTTTTTGAGCAGGCACACCCCCGTCTGACTGACGATCGGGGTGTGACTATCATGACCCGTGATCATGCTGGGCGTGTGCTTGCGGCTGCGCTCAACGTGATCTTGCGGTTTACCGCGGGCAATACTGGTCGCGGCGCATCTTCGGGCAGAGTTGGTGGGCTCGCAATATCTATTGCGGAGACAGAGGACGGAGTTGTGTGGCTGGGAATGCGCGATAACGGATTGTTCCGGGTGCATCGCGACAGCCGCTTGCAGGTTTCTGGTCTGCCGGATCAAAAGATAAACGCCTTGTTGGCCGGCACTGGAAGCGAGCTTTGGATCGGTACCGATTCTGGATTGGTGCGCTGGAACGGCTCCGCAGCAACCCAACATGGGGTTCCAGACCAGCTCGCACATGGTCCGATCCTCGCGTTGGCCCGCGATCGCGATTCCAACCTGTGGGTATCCACACGATCCGACATTGTTCGCGTTGATACACATGGAATTTCAAGCACACTGGCCGGGCACTTCGGCGTGGGCGCCATCCACGCAATGTTCGAAGATCGAGAAGGCAACCTCTGGCTCGGAGGCCCAGGCGGGCTCGTTCAACTTCGCGACTCACCATTCGTGACCTATGAAGGCCTGAACGGCGGCGCACTTCATGTGGACGATGACGGGCGGGCATGGTTCGCGCCGTCAGGTGGGGGCCTGCTTTGGACCGATGGGAGAGCACGGCATGCCATCAGTGTTGCCGGCCTTGACACAGATGTCATCTATTCAATCTGCAGTGGCTCAGAGCATTTGTGGGTCGGTCGTCGGCTCGGCGGGCTTACGCGGTTGCGAGAAGTCGAAGGCCAGTTTACGGCTAAGACATACAGTACGGAAGATGGTATCGCGCGCGGAGGAATCTACGCACTTCATTGTTCTGGTGACGGCTCCGTCTGGGCTGGATCCCTGGCGGGCTCGATAACGCGTATCCATCAAGGCCGCATCTCGACATTCACCAGCTCCGATGGATTGAGCGGTGAGGCAATCACCACCATCAATGAGACGCCGGACGGCGTGATATGGGCTGGAACGGCGGGGGGATTGCACTCATTCGACGGCGGAGCCTGGAAATCGCTAACGGGTGCAGACGGCCTCCCTCCTGGCCGGGTGAACAGCCTTGTAGTCGATGAAAAGGGCGTGTTGTGGATTGGCGCGGCAGCCGGTCTGTTGTATTGGACAGGTACCCGTGCCGAGCCACTCAGCCAAGCTGCCGAGCTATTGCGGGCTGAGATTCTAGGCATTGTTTCCGACCGGCGCGGCAATCTTTGGGTTGCTTCGGAGGGACATATCTTCCGAGTAGCTCGCGATTCATTGTTGACCAAGCGAAAAGCTCTTACAGCAGCCGTGCGCGAGTTTGGCACGGCCGATGGCCTCCCGTCAACTAGGGCCGTCCGAAGAGACCACCCCGTGCGCATTGATCCGTCTGGTCGGATCTGGTTTGCACTGCATGGAGGCGTCTCGGTTATAGATCCTACGCGAGCGCGAGTGCTGCCGCCCGCGTCAGTGATCGTCGAATCGATCACAGTTGACGGGCAACCTCTGAAACACGAAACGCTGGCGCGCTACACGGCGGACCGGAGGCGCATCGTCTTCAATTTCAATGGCCTTAGCCTTTCGTTTCCCGATCGGGTACGCTACCGCTACCGGTTAGATGATTACGACAGCGATTGGAGTCAGCCGACCCAATCGCGGGAGGTGGCCTACACGAACCTGCCGCCGGGACGTTACACGTTTCGCCTCATGGCCAGCAATGGCGAGGGGCTATGGAACGGGTCGGAGGTGAGTGTAGCTTTCGAGGCCGAGCCTCGATTTTGGCAGACATGGTGGTTCAGGGTTGCAGGGGCGATTCTTGCTCTAACAGCCATGGTTACGGCCTACCGGTATCGCCTGAGTCGTATCCGCGCCGCGATGAACCTGAGGTTCGAGGAGCGACTCGCCGAGAGAACGCGCATTGCCCAGGAACTGCACGACACTCTCCTCCAAGGCTTCGTGAGCGCGTCCATGCAACTCGAGGTTGCTGCCGATCTTCTACCGGAGAACGCGGCATCGCGCCCATTG
>DASQDN010000394.1:0-7567 GCA_035634155.1 Bryobacteraceae bacterium
ACCGACATCATTGCGCGCTTTTTCGCCACACCTCAGGACACCAAATGAGACGCCATCTTCAACGCCTCTGGACGCGGGCGTTCTCTCGTCCAGCCGACGACGAACTGGCCGCCGAACTCGCATCGCACCTCGATATGCAAACCGACGATAACATCCATGCAGGCATGTCCCCGGAGCAGGCCCGACGTGCCGCCGTCCTCAAGTTCGGTAGCCTCGAAGCCGCCAAGGAAAACCACCGCGACGCGCGAGGCTTTCCTTTCTTCCACGCCTTGCATCGCGACATCCGCCACGCCTTCCGATCCTTTCTCCGCCGACCCGTCTTCACCACAATCGCCGTGCTTTCCCTCGCGCTCGGCATCGGGTCCACTACGGCCGTCTTTAGCATCGTCGACTGCGCCTTGTTCCGCAGTCCCGCGTACAACAACCCGGACCAACTCGTATCCATCGGCGTCGTAGCGCCGCTCATCGCGCCGTATGATTGGATGTTCTCCGGCCCATACCAGGAGTGGCGACGCGCCTCCCCCGAGACGGCGTTCGAAACACTCACATCCTGGACTCGCGTCTCCGATTGCGATCTCGCCTCCCCTACGCCGGCGCGCCTCGCCTGCGCGGACGTTGAGCACAACTTCCTTTCCGTACTCGGCGTCAGTGTCAGCGCCGGCCGCAACTTCACGCGCGAAGAGGATCGTGAAGGCGGACCGGCCGCAGCGCTCATATCGGCTCATCTTTGGAGAACCCGCTTCGGCTCGGATTCAACTGTCGTCGGTAAGCGAATGAGTATCGACGGAATCACCCGAACCATCGTCGGCGTTCTGCCCGACTCCTTCGAACTGCCATCTGCAGCAAAGGCCGACGTACTCGTTCCCCAGCGCCTCCGAGAAGGAGCCCAGCGGCAGCGAATCATCCGTGTCATCGGGAGGCTTCGGCCCGGGGTCACACCGGCCAGGGCCGCCGCACAATTGGCTGGCCCCTTCCAACTCTTCACGAACTCCGCCCCAGCCGACTTCCGAAAAGCTGTCCAAATGCAACTGCGCATCGAGACGCTGAAAGATCAGCAGACCAAGCAAAACCGGCTCGCCTCGTGGGTGCTGCTCGGCGCCGTTTTCTCCGTACTGATGATCGCCTGCGCAAATGTGTCCAACCTCCTTCTCACCGAAGCAGCAGCCCGTCGCAAAGAACTCGCGATGCGCGCGGCTCTCGGCGCCACGCGGGTCAGACTCATCGCGCAGCGGCTGACTGAGGCATTTCTGCTGGCGGGCTGGGGAGCGTGTGTGGGCCTTGCTCTGGCCTACGGCTTGCTCCGCGCTGCCGCGGCACTCGCGCCGGAAGGAATTCTGCGCCTCCACGAGGCCGCGCTGGACGCGCGAGTGCTCCTCTTCACCATCGGCATCTCTGCAGTGACAGCGATAACCGTCGGCTTCACGGCATCCGTCGAGAAGCCGCGCCAGGAAGAACTCACGGGCGGCCGAATCTCCGGCAGCCGGACGAACCTTTTCAAGCGATGCTTCATTGCAGCCCAAGTCGCCGCGTCTATCGTTCTTCTCACGCTCGCCGGTCTCCTGGTGACCAGCCTCCGGAATCTGCAAGCGGCGCCAATGGGCTTCGCTCCTGAGAATGTCATCGCCGCGTCGTTCACGCTGAACGCCCAAAACTACACAACCGCGGAGAAGCAGATCGCCTTCACCACACAGATCGAGGATCGCCTGCGTCAATTGCCGGGAGTCGAGGCCGTTGCCATAGCAGACACCTTGCCACCCGGAGACGATCCGCGATCCGTCCCGTTTGTAGCCATGGTTGGCGGAGGTGACCGTTCGGCTCCAGGAATGAGCGGAACCGTGATGTGGCGATACGTGACGTCCGACTACTTCCGTGCGATGGGCATTCGCGTCCTTCAAGGACGCCCTTTCACAATCGAGGACGCGCGCGCGGATGGTCAAGTCATCATCGTCAACGAAACCCTGGCCGCACGCCTTTTCCCCGATCAGGCTGCCGTGGGTAAGGAGGCCTGGAACTCGGTAGCGCGGTCTCGCATCGTCGGTGTCGCTGCCGATGTGCGTAACGCCGGCGTTGATAAGCTGGCCCAGCCGGAGTTTTACGTTGTGCGTCGTCATCAACCCGGTGGTATCTACGACAACCAGCGGCCTCCCTATGGTTGGCGTCACGCGACCGCCCTCATCCGCACGGCTCTGCCCGAACACACGGCGACCGAACTGGCGCGTAGCGAGTTTGCGCAATTGGACCCCGCACTGCCCGTGGACATCATCACCGTGCGGCAGCATGTGGATAAGTACTTGCAACGACCGCGATTCACCGGCTGGGTGCTGACCGTATTCGCCGCCATGGGACTGCTACTCGCCGCCGTGGGGCTCTATGGCGTGATCTCGTACACCGTCGCCGAACGAACGCGCGAGATCGGCGTACGGATCGCGCTGGGCGCCGCTACCTCCGCCATAGTTCGCATGACGCTCCACGACGGAATGAAGTGGGTTGCCATAGGAGCGATCACGGGACTCGTCCTCTCCCTCGCCGTCGGCCGCATCGCCAGCGGCCTTCTCTTCGGCGTGCGTGGACAAGACCCGGTTGTCTACGGAGCAGCGTTAGCCATCCTCACGGTCACCGGGTTGTCCGCATGTGCCATACCCGCGCGTCGCGCTGCGCGTGTGGACCCGGCGGTGACATTGCGTAATGAGTAACAGCTTGCACGCATCGCCGTTCCTCGATATGCTTTGCCGGAGATGCCGAAGAACATCGTCTTGTGCTCGGACGGCACCGGAAACGCAGCCGAGAAGAATCGCGGCACGAACGTGTTCAAACTGTTCGAGGCCGTCGACTTCCAGACGCCCGAGCGAGACTCGCCACAACCGCTGCAGGTCGCGTTCTACGACGATGGAGTTGGTACCGAAAACTTTAAACCTCTTAAAATCATCGGCGGCGCTTTCGGCTATGGACTCGAGCGCAACGTACGGCAACTATACACGGAACTGGCGCGAGTCTATGAACCGGGTGACCGAATTTATCTGTTCGGATTCAGCCGCGGCGCATTTACAGTACGCACGCTCGCCGGCATCATCGGCCAGGTAGGTATTGTTGACCGCGTTTCGGCAGGGACGGATGCGGAACTCGAGCGGTTCGTCAAACTCGCCTTTGCCGAGCACCGGCGCTGCTATCAGCGTTGGCTCAGCAAGAAGCTTGGCCGTAAGCTCGATCCCAAGCTCGCGGACCGATTTCGCGATCGCTATTCTGTAAAGCACCCCGTGCACGCGCCGGACGGGCACGTTCGCATAGCGTTCATTGGCGTGTGGGATACAGTAGACGCGGTCGGCTTCCCCATCGACGAAGTGTCGCAGCTTTGGAATGCGCTCATTTATCCTTTCCGAGCTCCCGATACCAAACTGAATCCATACGTAGACAGTGCCGCCCACGCAATCGCAATCGATGATGAACGTTACACTTTCCACCCGGTGCTGTGGGATGAGCGCGCAGAAAGGACCCACCGCATCCAACAAGTCTGGTTCTCGGGAGTCCACTCGAATGTCGGCGGCGGCTATCCAAAGCAGGGTATGTCGCTCGTTTCGCTCGTCTGGATGATGGACCTTGCCGAAAGATCGGGACTGCGATTCGTTCCCTCTGCGCGAACCCTCTACTTCGAGCTTAAGAACGTCAACGACAAATTGTACGACTCGCGCTCGGGGCTAGCCTCGTACTACCGCTACAAGCCTCGCGATATCGAGGCGGTATGCCTTGCCGCGGGAATCCAACCGAAGGTTCATCTCAGCGTCATCGGACGGATCGCCTTGGGCGTGGAGCGCTACAGCCCTGGCAATCTTCCCAACCACCTTGAGGTTGTGTCTAACGCTCACCCGGACATCGCGGCCGCCGCCACACGTTTACTCAGCGGCGAATCTCCGCGCCTGTTGTCGGATGCTCGCTCTATCGTTCTGCTTCGCCGAGCGTGTCACAGCGCGGTTGTTTTTCTGACCCTATTTATGGTTGCCTGCCTCGCGTGGTACACCGTTGACGTTCCATCTCTCCGCGGGCTTGGAGCTTGGGATGCCACGGTCACGGCAGTCGTGAAACTGGCAGCCCTCGGTTCTTCGGCCGGCATATGGAATGCGATCAAGTCCTTAGCCGCGTCACAAACCTGGTCCGTCCTCGCGCTCGGCGTAGTGTGGTTGATCATGTGGCGCCTGCGCGTGCGGCAAGACCAGGCGTACGCCGAGTACTGGTACAAGCGCCGCCGTGCCCTTCGCAAGCTCTTCGAAGCTTTACCGAAAGCCGACGCGGCCTATAGCTCAGAATGAAGGATCTCTCGGTCGCGCACACCGATGAGGTAGAGAATCCCGTCCAGGCCAAGCGTGGACATCGCGTGCCGCGCGCTCTTTCGCACCAGCGGCTTGGCGCGAAAAGCGATCCCAAGACCCGCGATGCTCAGCATCGGTAGATCGTTCGCGCCGTCTCCCACTGCGATCACCTGTTCCAGGCTCAGGTTCTCCGCCTCGGCGATCTTGCGTAGATAGTGAGCCTTGCGAGTGCCATCGATGATCTCCGTAAGCACCTCGCCTGTCACTACACCCTCGCGGATATCCAACTCATTGGCGTGGAGGTAGTCGATCCCGAGGCGCCGCTGCAGTTCGCGTCCCACGAACGTGAAGCCGCCGGAAAGAATGGCAGTTTTATAGCCGAGCTTGCGCAGGATTCCGATCAGCCGTTCGGCCCCATCCATAAGCGGCACGCTGTTCTTGACTGTATCCAGCGCCGACTGAGGCAGGCCTTTCAGGAGGGACACGCGTTTGCGGAAGCTCCCTTGAAAGTCCAACTCGCCTCGCATAGCCGCTTCGGTAATCTTCTGCACTTCTTCGCCCGCCCCAGCAAGCTTCGCAAGCTCATCGATCACTTCGGTCTGGATCAGCGTAGAATCCATGTCAAAGCAGACCAATCGCCGGTTGCGCCGGTACATCGTGTCGTGCTGAAACGCAATGTCGATGTCATGCTCATCCGTCAGATGAGCTAGCGCCCCGCGCATGTCGTCTTCATTTGACGGCTCGCCGGAAGCAGCCAGCTCAATGCACATGCGGCTGCGCGATTCGGGGCCATCAAGCGGCACACGGCTGGACAATCGGTCGATTCGGTCGATGTTCATGCCCGCGCCTGCTATGATGCCGCTCACCTCCGCCAGATGCGTACCCGAAATCTCGGGCCCAAGCAGCGCAATCAGGAAGCGGCGTTTGCTCTGGCTATCGACCCAGCGCTGGTACTCCTCAGCCGAGACGGCGGTGAACCGCACCTGGACGCCGACCTCGTGCGCGCGTAGCAGCAACTCGGTCATCACCGGGCACGACCGCATCTCTTCGGTGAGTTCCACCAGAATGCCAAGCGTAAGCGCATCGTGGATGACTGCTTGACCTATGTCGAGGACGCGAGCTCCAAACTCAGCCAACACCCGAGTCAAGGAGTGTGTAACACCGGTCTTATCATGGCCGGTAATATTGATGAGGAGAACCCGTGAGTCTGAAGCCTTATGCATCCTTATCAAGTGTAAAGGGGGCGCCTTAATGACCCGCGAGTGGTTTCGCGAACACTGCCTTTCTTTACCGCACGCAACGGAGCAGGTGCAGTGGGTGAAGGACCTCGTCTTTAAGGTAGGCGGCAAGATGTTTGCTGTCGCCTCGCTCGAGCCCGGCGATATTGCGTTCTCGTTCAAGTGCACGCCTGAAAAATACGCTGAACTGATTGAGGTTCCGGGCGTCGTTCCGGCCCCGTATTTGGCCCGCGCACAGTGGGTCGCCTTCGAACGGTCGGACGCGCTGCCTCGCGCCGAAGTCAAACAGCTTGTCCGGCAATCGTACGACCTCGTTTTTGCCAAGCTCTCGAAAAAGGCCCAGGCTGAACTTAGTTGAGACCGAGCAGCTTAACGGCCGCATCCAGCACGGGATCTTGACCGCCACGTATCGAGGCAATGGTCGGTCGCACAACAACATCGGGCTCGATTCCTTTGCCGACCCACTCGCTTCCATCGGGGAATGTATCGCGCTTGGTGCAGATGCGTGCGCTGCCGCCGCCGGGCAAGGAAAAGAAGAGGGGCTGACCTGTGCTGCCACCGGTCGGTTCGCCCACCGACTTGCCGCGGCCGCTGCTCTTCCAGGCCACCAGGAAATCCTCAGCAGCGGAATACGTCGAGGCTCCAGCGAGCACAACAATCGGCTTCGAACTGTACCCGCTGCCCTTGAGCGAATAAGGCTGTGCCGGCGATTCCGTGAAGCTCATCGATTCACCCCATGCACGTTTGGTCGGGTTATAACTTCGCATCACCTCGCGCGAGGTGAGAAACGGCTTATCGATCAACGCGGCAAGGATCGCATAGGCTGTGTTGCTACTCCCGCCGCCGTTCCAACGCACATCCAGGCCTTGGTTTCACATCCGTGTAGCCGCAACGGGCAAATGACACAGTTGACTCATCGCCCGAAACACTACGAAGGGTCAGGCTGACCGGTGGCCGCGCATGAATATTAAGCTGTTGCGGCGCGTAAACATTCGTATGCCCGTCCTGCCGCCGCGCGCAGAGGGCCATCAGATGCTGGTAATACTCACGCGTCGATTGGGCGTCCCGAAAATCCGCACGCTCGCGTAAAGGGGCGAACTCCAGAATCTCGTTCAGCACCTTCGTGAATCCCGAGCGTCTCCAGGATTTCGGCGACGGTCTTCGCGGTTTTGCGGCGACTTTCCACGAATTCATAGGCGTCCGATCCTTTGCTGGGGAGCGGCCACTGCGCCTGTAGCATCCCGCCGAGCAGGACAACGTAAATGATGGAGCACAGTCGCGAATCATAGCAGATCCCGTTCTGACGGCCTCCTAGTGGATTTTCCCCCGCGCGCAGTGATAGCATCGCTCACAATGCTGCCTGACTATATCGCCAAAGCGGTACCCAATCCACCGACGAATCGTGCGCCTTGGTATGCAAATACCGCGCCCACTTACGCAGGTATCTTCCTGTGGGTGGCCTTTTACCAGAACCTTGCCATAGGAACGATCGACCGCGCGAGTCTCGGGGTTGTCATTCTCGCCCTGGCCGTCGCCGGCTTGCTCAGCTTCCTGCTCTATTACTATGCGCCGGCCATGCTCGGCATGAAGACGGGATACCCGCTTTACGTGGTTGGCAGTTCCACGTTCGGCACGGCCGGAGGCTATCTGATGCCCGGCCTGTTGATGGGTGTGCTTCAGATCGGCTGGTTCGCCGTGGGTACCTGGCTGGCGACGACATTCATTTTGAGCGGCCTCGGCATCGACGCCAAGGCTGGTAGTGCGCTGTTCACCGTGATCTGCATCGTTTGGGGTTATGTGATGGCTTACATCGGCGCCAAGGGCATTCAGTACGTTGCCAAGGTGTCGTTATATCTCAATATCATTTCCTTCCTGATGGTGCTGGTGGTATTTATGAAGACGGCTGGTGGCGTCGGACAGCACGCGCCGTCGGTTACTCCGGATCCTGTCGGAGCCTTCAAGCTGCTGGTAGCCGCTGTCATTGGGTTCTTCGCGACCGCTGGCGCCGCAGGGGCTGACTTTGGGATG